>NZ_DATNPA010000241.1:0-4137 GCF_036703385.1 Allocoleopsis sp.
AAACTGTGCTGGTGCAACCTTAATCCAAGCATGTGTTTCTGGCGTGTGCGGCGGATCACTGGGATGGGGTGCTACTTCCCATCTGCCCTCTAAAACCGTATCGGGGATAGAGTTATTTATCGTAACCGTTTGAATCAGCCTTTCACCAAGTCTGGATGCCTTGAACTTCAAGCTAGATTGACTTAGCTGAACTTCCGGTATGCGGATAACATAAATTGGCTTGAGTGCTTCCAAGGCAGCAGCAGCATTGGCATAACGATTTTTGGGATTAGGCTGGACTAGTTTTTCTAGCCAGTCAATAAAGCGAAAACTAAGCTTAGAAACTAGGGGCTTGAAATTAATTCGATTATCTTCATCTATTAAGGTGTCAATTGCAGTAGATTTTATCCCAGTCAGCAAGCAAATCAGCGTCATTCCCAGACTGTAGAGGTCGGTTGCTTCCGTAAGTTGGCGATTGTAGAGTTGTTCTGGCGGCATGAAACCAAGCGTACCCAATGCCACGCTACTCATCGCTACTTCCCCACCGCCAATTCGAGCAAAACCAAAATCTACCAGGTAAACATTCAGTTGATCGTCAACCAAGATATTTTCGGGTTTGATATCCCGGTGGATAACGGAAGGAATGCGATTTTGCAAATACAATAAAATTTCGAGAATCGAAACAGCAATTTGCTTGATTTCATCCGGCTCGAAACTGCGCGGCACAGCTAAAGACTGGGCGTTTTTATATTCCTGTACCATGCAGAAGCCATCTGGGGTTTCAAAGGAATCCAGATAACGGGGGATGCCAGGATGATTTAAGCCTTGAAGTACTTGAATTTCGCGCTCGTATGCTTTAAAGCCTGACCAATCAGAGCTAAACTTGGCAAAGTGAAACTGTTTAACGACTACTGATTGCTGAGTTCTGAGATTAGCTGCCAAATAGGTAATTCGACCGCCAATATAATTGTGACCGAGTTCTCGGATGACTTGATAGCCTAGCGTGGAGAAATCTGGCAACTTACTCATGGCGGCAAGGTTTGTTCTTGAGCAAAGCAAAGGAGTGCACTTAGCACAATGTTAACCAAGAGATACGGTGTCTTGCCGTCCTTAATAGTGGCTTTCTCTTGTCACGTCAATAGATATTATGAAGCTTTTGTGAAGTTTAGTCATTTACTAAATTTAGTTTAGTCATAAGTTAATCTTATAAAAAAACGCATTTACCGGGTTACACGGCAACCTATTCTTAAAGAATTGTAAATTTAACTGATAAAATATCTATCTGCATTTATCTATTTCTATCTGCTGGCAGGCTTTTTAGCATTTATTTACAGAAAAGTTACATTTGATAAGTATTTACAAACGTATAAATTTACATAGCTTAAATTTATATTTTTTCATAAAGATAACGTGAAACGACTAACGCTCCTTACGCAAGAACTTAATCTTTAGAGGAACATTAGGCGCAATTTTAGAAAATTTTATGTTAACGTCTCGCATGAGTGTGAACCCACTGGTTACGACTACTGCCTATATCAGGCTGACAAGAGCTGCACAGAATACTGATTACTGCTTTATCGGGTAATCAAAGCCTCCTTAAAAAGGAGGATGTAAAGAGCATTACCGCGCAATATGTTATCAGTCTGTAATCATTATTTAATCATTTTTTCCCGAAAATTTAGTTGAGTAGCCATGTTCATCAAGCACTTCACGATAGTGAGTTTGGCTTTGTATTTGGGGCTTGCTGTTAATTTCCCCGGACAGGCTCAAGAACAGTCGAACTCTTCCTCAGTCAGCGACAAGCTGGAGAATGCATTCAATCCGCCGCCTACAGGCTCGCTTCCTGTGAATAGGCAAGGCGGTGCAACACGAGGTGAGCAACATAGTTGTGAGCCGCTTTCATCTCAGGAGTTACCTCCTAACAAGTGTCTACCTGAGGGTTTTGCACCTGACAAGCTTACACCTGAGAAGCTTGCACCTGATAATTTTGCGCCAAAGCCTTTAACTTCATCACCAACAGACTCAACAAATTGGTGAAGGGTGTCGAAGTGCTTATCTAATTCTAAGGATTTACGCAACTGTCATAGGATAATTCTTACCTTTTGACAGATAGAAATCCCCTAAACAACCCCCAAACTAGGGTTGAAGTTGTGGGGGGAAGGACGTTGGCACAGCAAACGGAAGATTGGTACCGTGAGTCAAAGCCCCTGAGTGAAGTCAACGGCTTGCTGATAGGGGACGCATTAAACAAGCTCAGCCTTAATAGTTCCTTCAAGAACCAAAAACAGAATATTACTTACGTTTTACTTGTACTTTTTTACTTTTTACTTTCCCAAGGTCGAGCATTCGCTCAGTTAATCCCGGATACCACTTTGGGTGGCGAAAGTTCCGTCGTTACTCCTGGCGTTATTATCAATAACCAACCCGGCGATCGCATCGATGGTGGAGCCTCTAGAGGCGCTAACCTATTCCACAGTTTTTTAGAGTTTAATCTTAACGATGGACAGCGGGTTTATTTCGCCTCACCGACGGGAATTGAAAATATCATTACGCGAGTCACAGGCGCTAATCCTTCCAATATTTTAGGGACGCTGGGTGTTGATGGTTCTGCCAATTTATTCCTGATTAATCCCAACGGCATCTTGTTTGGACCCAATGCTCGTCTCGATGTAAAGGGTTCTTTCTTTGCAAGTACCGCCAGCAGCGTAGTCTTGGCTGATGGCAACCAGTTCAGTGCAACAACTCCTCAAAATCCTTCACTACTAACCGTCAGCGTTCCTTTAGGATTGCAATTCGGAGCAACACCCGGCTCTGTGCAGGTGCAGGGTTCAACGCTACAAGTGCCACCAGGAAGAACTTTGGGACTTTTGGGCGGTGACGTGACGCTGCAAGGCGGTACAGTTGCGGCACCTCGCGGACGAATTGAACTTGGTAGCCTTGCTGGCAATAGTTTTGTCAGCCTGAAGCCAAGTGGTAATGACTGGCGACTGGGGTATGAAGGTGTGCAGAACTTCCAAGATATACAACTATCTAAAAAGGCGGTGGTGAGTGCCAATGGTGAAGGAGGGGGTGATATTCAGGTTTGGGCGCGATCGCTACGACTGGGTGAAGAGTCACGTATCGAGGCATTAACCTTGGGTTCGCAACCGGGAGGGGAAATCGCTGTCAACGCTTCCAACTCAGTCGAATTAACCGGAACGGGAACGAGAACTTATCTCCAGGATATAGGACTGTTTTTAACGGGACGAGTTAGACCGGCTAACCTACGCAACGGCTTGTTTACTCTAGGTTATGGTTCGGGTACAGCTGGGAATGTGGTGATTAATACGCCCTCGTTGATTGCCCGTAATGGAGCGATTGTTGCCACTTCTACGGCTGGATCGGGTCATGGTGGAGATTTAACCGTCAATGCTTCGGAAAACACCGAACTGACAGCTTCTGCCTTAATCACTGGGACTGGAATTGGTGGGGGTGATTCTGGAAACTTAACGGTTAATACAGGACGGTTGCTCGTGCGAGACTATGGTGTCATGACAACCAGTACGCTTAGCTCCGGGCGCGGTGGAGAATTAACGGTTAATGCCTCCCAGTCAGTGGAACTGATCGGTACCCCTCCATTTAACCTCATACCCAGTGATTCTCGGACTCGCTTTATCACTGGCTTGTTTAGCAGTACCTTCGGGGAAGGAAAGGCCGGAGATGTGCAGGTGACAACGCCGCGCTTATCGGTACGGGATGGGGCTGCGATTGGGGCGAGTACTTATGATAAGGGGAATGGTGGAGATATTATAGTGACGGCTTCTGACAGCGTAGAGTTAATTGGTAAGTCTGAGTCTCCCGATGGCATTAGTCCCTCTGCTCAAAGCGCTTTGGCAGCTACGGCTGTGAATGGTTCGTTAGGTACAGCGGGAACCCTGAGTGTAAAAACTGGACAATTGATTCTGCGGGATGAGGGAAGACTCAGCGTCCGTAATCGAGGAACAGGGAAGAACGCAGGCAACTTGAATGTAGTAGCTGACTCGATCCTTCTAGACAACGGGGGCAGCATCGCCGCCGCTACGGAAGAAACAGGAGAAGGCGGGAATATCACGCTCCAGACGCGGTCTTTACAGCTACGTCGCAACAGTACCATCGATGCCCAAGCGGGTCAAACTGGCA
>NZ_DATNPA010000242.1:0-30099 GCF_036703385.1 Allocoleopsis sp.
AGAATCGGGTTTGGTTTTGGTATCTACCAGCAGTCACCTCGTCGATTATATCATTGCACAGATGAGCCTGTTGTCTCAGGAGGGATTGGCCTCTGTCCTGAGAGCGATCGCATCTCGCATGGCGGCGGATGAATAACTTTCCAGTGAAAACAGGTGAAGCTGAGTCTTGCACCATGCCCTCGCCTATAATCGAAGCTAAATTAGCTTGACAAATGGCGAAAACAATGGAAAAAGCTGCGAATTCTCAGCAGCGTTCCAATGCCTCTCCGATAAAATTAAACCGTTTTTTGGTCTGTGGGCTGGGCAGTTTGGGTCAGCAATGTGTCGTCGCTCTCAAAGGATTTGGGGTTAGTATCATTGCCATCGAGGAAGCGCAGCCCAGGCATTGGGAAATTCCTGATATACCCAACCTATTAGAAGATCTAGTCATCGGCGATTGTCGCCAAGAGAGTGTTTTAAAGCAAGCCAAGATTCAGCAGTGTCGAGCCGTCCTTTTGGTCACCAGTAGTGAACGCATCAATACAGAAGCCGCCTTTGCTGCACGACTTTTGAATCCCCACACCCGTTTAGTGGTGCGTTCTGCCAAAGAAAATCTCAATGAACTGTTGAGCAAACACCTGGGGAATTTTGTTTCCTTTGATCCGACTCAGCTTCCTGTAACGGCGTTTGCTCTTGCCGCGATGGGAACCATGACCTTGGGTTTTTTCAACCTGGAAGGGCATCAACTGCGGGTGGTGAAGCGTTACATCCAATCAGGTGGGCCGTTTTGCAGACGATTGGTGTACGAACTCAACAGTTCCACACGTCGAGTTCTGAGTCACATGCCCAACTCATCTAGGATGGTTACGGGGTTTCACCAGTGGGAACCGAATGCCCTTGTGCAGGCGGGAGACACGATTGTTTACGTTGAAGTGACCGAAAAATTGTCTAGCCGTTCTGAAAAACGAGTAACGGAGACGAAGCGAGAACGGCGACAATTTTTGCAAGCCATTGTTCAGGGTCTAAGTTGGCTAAATCTCAAACGCAAGCTCATCCAATTGTGGCAATCCACCTACCAGCATCAGGTGCGGCGGGTTGCGATTGTCAGCGGGATTACGGTGTTGTTCCTGTGGCTGTTGGGAGCATTGTTGTATCGGTTGTACTATCCCAACATGAGTACGGTCAATGCTTTGTACACAACGGCAATCCTGCTGTTGGGAGGCTTTGGAGACCTTTTCGGCGGGTTTAACTTTACAATTCCGGTGCCTTGGTGGTTGCAGTTGATGAGTCTGGGACTGGGTTTGGCAGGCACGGCTTTTGTGGGGGTGTTGTATGCGCTGCTCACAGAAATGCTCTTAAGCGCTAGATTCCAGTTTTTAAAGCGCCGTCCGCCCGTGCCGCTACAAGACCATGTGGTGGTGATTGGATTAGGCCGCGTCGGTCAGGGGGTGGCAGGGATGTTGCAAGAATTTAAGCAATCGGTGGTAGGGATTACCAATACAGAGCTTGATGCCAATATTTTACCGAAACTTCCCGTAATTACGGGAAATTTTGCCGAAGCGTTGAAGATGGCGAATCTGCCTACGGCAAAAAGCGTCTTAGTGGCAATGGATGATGAGATGCTGAATCTAGAAGTCGGGCTGATGGCACATGCGGCGAATCCAACGGGTGGTTTAGTCATCCGGACTTTCGAGGAAGGCTTGAGTAAGAATTTGGCACAGTTATTGCCCGATGCCCAAGTCTTGTGTGCTTATGCTTTGGCAGCAGAAGCGTTTGCGGGGGCGGCGTTTGGGGAAAATATTGATAACCTGTTTCGCCTGGATAACCAAACCATCCTGGTGACGGAGTACCACATTGAAATCAATGATACGCTCAATGGGTTGCTGTTGGCAGAAGTAGCCTATGGCTACGGCGTGGTTCCCATGCTTTACCAAAGAGGGCATGAAACACCTACATTTATGCCATCTGATGATATCCGTTTAGCGATTGGCGATCGCATGGTGGTTTTAGCCACCAGTATTGGTTTACGACGCGTTGAAGAAGGGTTCAAGAGCATTCTGCCCAAACGCTGGCGAGTGCTGGTAGAGAAAGCAATGAACCCAGAGGCGATTTTTGAGGGAGCGAATGCGATCGCGCGAATTTCCGGCTGTGACCTCAGCACCGCTAGAGCCTTAATGCACAAATTACCAGGGGTATTGCAAGTCCCCCTGTACAAACACCAAGCTCAACGCCTCGTGCGATCGCTCAAACAGGCTCAGGTGAGAGCTCGCCTGATAGCAATTACAGAAAAACTGATAACTGATAGCTGATAACTGCTCATTGCTTGAACCCTCCCAAAAGCTGCCAGGAGGACGCTAAATTTGTAATGCTCAACTCGCTAACTCAAGGTAAATAAGCTGATGCAGAAATGGATTCCACAAGTTATAACCATCCTGGGAGTAACCGTTGCTTTTAGTGCCTTGCCTCCCGTCGCTCAGGCTCAACCCTCACAGACAGTGCAGGTACAATCTCAGCCTTCTATTGATAACACAACGGCTCCTGAAGCGAATAGCCAACTGAGTAATCAACCCGATTTAGCCCTTTTAGCCAAAACCGTTGCCAATTTTGTTAAAAGTGAGCGCTATCAGACGGAGTCTGAACTGCAATTAAATGCTACATCATCAGGTACAACGGTTAGGTCTTCTGCACAGGTCAAAACTCTTGCTCAATCTCCGCAGCAGTTTCGCTCAGAAATTACTTTCGGTACACCAGGCAGTTCTGGTGGAAGACGATATCTTGTCGTCTCTAATGGTAAGCAGGTGTGGATTTATCGCCCTGATTTAAAGCAATATGCTGTCAGCGATTACGCCAGTTTTAACAAATCCGATAATTCATTTTTAATCGGGATGTCCTCTTCTTTATTTTTAGAAATAGCACCAGAATTTAAACCGCTCAGGGTACAAGGTTCAATTTCAGACCAGAAGATCCGCGAAATTTTGGCAGAAATGCTGCGTTCTGAAAAAACTAATCTCAAGGGTGATCGGCGTAGCATTGAAGGACGAGACTACTATGTTTACGAGTATACAGATACCAAAGAAGGATATACAATCAACGCTCTGGTCGCACCCGATCAGGCAACTGTGGAGCAGATACGAATTGTTAGCCAATCAGAAGGTGTAGATGTCGTAATCAACGAAAAAATTTTGCGTCGAGTTGAGAATCCTGCGATCGCACCTGATACCTTCAATTTTTCGCCACCTCAAGGAGCGAAGAAGGTAAAATCCATTTCTTTAGAACCGTTTTAAGTGATGTACATTGAACGGCTAAGTGGATTGCGATCGCCGATTACTTCATGTCCAGGAACTAGAGGATAGGAAGAAATTCCGTAAAATTCCCGTAGCACTGACCCTGTCAATACGCCTAACATCATTTGTGAGTACTTACCATCCAACCCCAGATAGCAGGTTTAACGATGGCAAAACCGCACTATGAAGGCTATACAACAGAGAAACACACCGTTTTACTCCGGGAAAACTTTGGCAGTGCGAATGTCTATGCCAAAAATACCCAATCAATTCTGAATCAAGCAACAGGCTTTATCAATGCCTATGATTTCACCTTAAATCCTTATCGGGGTTGCCAATACGGATGCAGTTATTGCTATGCCGCCGCCTTCAGCCCTAACAGCAATATGCGCCAAGATTGGGGCAATTGGGTGATTATCAAGCAAAATGCAGCAGAACTTTTGCAAAAAGAGCTAGCCAGATGGTATCCAAACAATCCTGATAAGCTTCCTAGAATTTACATGAGTAGCGTTACCGATCCCTATCAACCGATTGAATCCAAAGAAGGACTCACGCGACAGTTGTTAGAGGTGATGCTTGAATATGCACCCATCCTAATTCTGGTTATTCAAACTCGTAGCCCAATGATTACCAAGGATATCGATTTATTGCAACGGTTTAAGAATCTGCGGATCAACATGAGTATCCCCACCGGAAGCGAAGCGGTAAGGAAAGATTTTGAACCCCGATCACCCAGCATCAAAGCCAGACTCAATGCCGTTCAGAAAATTAAGCAAAGAATTGACCCTTTAAAGGGGTATGTGCCAAAGTTATCAATTACTATAACTCCAACGCTTCCCACTCCTTTGGATGAGCAGGAAGTCTTCATTAATCAGTTAAAAATTGCTGATCGCGTGGTGATTCAAGAATTTCATGCGAGTTCTGGGCGATCCCTTGTGGCATCAACCCGCGAAGAAGCTTTGGCACTCAAGCGCAAATATGCCTGGTGGTATGACAACGAAGAGAAAAGTTACCAGCAGTTTAAGCATAAGTTAGCCTCTATGCTCACTGATATTCAGATTATGGAAGGAAAAGAAGGTTTTGGTTATGAGTAATCCGCTTGCTCACTGGTGGCGATCATATCAGTTTCGTAATGCACTACACCAAGGTAATGAGCGACGAGCACAGCATATCTTGCAAGAAATTGAAAAGTCTAGTGCCAAACTATCCTGGTTAGAACAGCTATTTAGGAAGAAACTACAGTCCGAGCAATCCTTAGCTTTCTACAAGAGAGAATTCACCTCTTTATCTGGGCGTCTCAACCCAGCCTTACAGAAGCTCGAAGAATTAGAGCAACAACAAAATGGTAATAAGCAGGAGAAAAGTTTATTACTTCCCGATGAAAATTTTATTCAATTTGTACAAAATAAATTTAATTTTATTGAGCATGATGATTTTAAACTGCAATCTACAGGTATAGAGAAAGGTGTATTTGATGATTTTGAAAAAGAATTAGTCAATTTTTTAAAAACCGAACTTGAAAAACGTCCTAAAGATACGCTTGCAGCCGAGTTACAAGACGCTATCAAAGACATTGAAGGATTAAAACATGGAGTAGACCCTCAATATAGTTTTAATTTAAGTTCTCATGTTTATTTAATAAAGTACTTTTTAGAAAATGTTTATTGTACTTATATAGCATGGTTTTTAGTTTATAAAGCAAGTTTAATTTCCAAGACTATCAAAATTCTAGATATTGCAGCTGGTCCTGGAACAGTTGCTTACGGACTGGCTTTGTTGTTACAGAGTAGTAGTGGTTTCTTCCCCATGCCTAAGATGCATATCTCTTACTACTCTTTAGAAAAACAATCTTTATTACAATTTCGCGGACTACAGTTTTGGAGAAGGTATATAGAACCACAACTTATTCCTATCAATGCTTACTTTAGGTTTGATACAACAGATATTTTTGATTACAGCAATAAATCTCAAAAGCTTCCTGAAGGATTTTTCGATTTTATCGTGATTTCTCACTGCTTCTTTTATGAAGCACAGCAGAGAATCGATTCTCATAATATTTACAAAAATATTTTTCAAAATAATTTAAGAACAGGAGGTTATGTTTTGTTAATAGTGCAGGGTACCAAGCTATTCAAGACCTATAATGTTCGCCAAACTGAAGACATTATTCAAGAACAGAACGTTATTAACCTGTTTCTTGAGGAATTAGGATTAAGGCTAGAGTGGTACAAATACCTTACATCAACCGATAAGAGAATCCCTACATTTGGGGCTGAGTTTGCCAAATTTGCCACAGATAACTTACCAAAACAGAAGTATATGAACTCGTTAAAGCAGCGGTACTTGGGTCAAAAATTTGAATCAAATTACGTCATTGATGACTATGTAATTCTGGCGAAGCGATGACTATCAATTTAATTAACTCTACTACTATTAGCTTCCCCTTTGAAGCCGGAACTCATACGAGGAGCTTGAAGGGATCAGCGCAATACCTCTGTCAATGACTAATCATCCACTGAAGCATGGAATAGGGTAAGCTAAGAAGCTGAAGATTCTTGAAGAATCGTAAAAAAAAGTAAAGCGATCGTTAAAATTTAGATGATCATGAGATACTTTCATCCACTAGCGGCATTCCTATTGGCACTCATTCTTCTTTTCTTCCCCCTATCGGCACAAGCGGCAAGTTCTTCGTCGATTTCTCGCTCCGTTGGCAAGGGGGAACTCACGGGCAAAGATTTTTCCAGTCAAAGCTTGATTGGGCAAGAGTTTACCAGCGTCAATCTGGAGCAAACCAACTTTAGCAATGCAGATTTACGGAATGTGGTGTTTAGCAGTTCAACCCTAAAGCAGGCTTCTTTGCATGGGGCAGATTTTACCAGTGGAATTGCTTATCTGTCTGACTTCACCGGAGCCGATTTGAGCGATGCCGTTTTGACGGAAGCGATTATGTTGCGTTCTCGCTTTGATGAGGCAGACATCACCGGGACTGACTTCACAGATGCCGTTTTAGATGGTGTTCAGATCAAAAAACTCTGCGCTAGAGCAACGGGTGTTAATTCCAAAACAGGTGTGGCGACTCGTGAGTCTTTAGGATGCAAGTAAGGCGAGAACTGATGAGGAGATAAGGAGATGGGGGGAGGGACAGAGGTATGTTTACCAGGATGGCATGGCAGCTTGGAATTAGTCTATGTCCATCAGCACAACGGGACTCAGCTAACTCATGCCCAAATGCAAGCGCCTTTAAAGGTGCAGCGATCGTTTTATCCGGAGGGTTCAGCGGTGTGCCATAGTGTGGTGTTACATACTGCTGGGGGTGTTGTAGGGAGCGATCGCCTCTCCCAAACCATCCACCTGTCTCCCCGCGCCCATGCCTTAATCACAACCGCTGCCGCCAGTAAAATTTACGGCAGTAGGGGCAGAACTCGTACCTCTCCCGAAGGACAAGAAGCAAGACAAACCATTCATATTCAAATAGATACAGACGCATGTTTAGAATGGTTGCCCCAGGAAACGATTGTGTTTGATGGTGCAGTTTATCAGCAAGACTTGCAGGTAGAATTAGCACCGGGAGCCAGTTGGCTGGGATGGGAAATTACACGATTTGGGCGCAGTGCCAGGGGGGAAAGATTCTTGCAAGGAGAATGGCGATCGCATACTGAAGTCTGGCAGCAAGGACGCCCCTTATGGATTGATCGGCAATGGCTACCTGCTGGGGAGGAAATCTGCAACAGTCCTCATGGTTTAGCAGGACAGCCCATTGTGGCAAGTCTCGCTTGGGTGGGGCAAGTCGTATCACCAGAGATTGTAGAGAAAGCAAGATTACTTTGGAAAGCAGAGGAACGTCAAGGAGAAGCAGGTGTAACTCAGCTGATGTCAGGATTATTGTGCCGATATCGGGGTTCTTCCACCTCGGAGGTGAGAAACTGGTTTACGCAGGTTTGGCAGCTGCTTCGTCTGTCTTTTCTAGGACGCCCTAGTTGTCCACCACGAGTCTGGCAGAAGGGTTGAAAGTTAGAAGGTTGAAAGTTGAAAGTTTAAAAGAGAACCCTTAACCTTTAACCTGAAAACCTTCAACCTTCAACCTAAAAACCTTCAACCTAAAAACCTTCAACCCTGAAAAACCTTCAACCCCTATGCAACTGACGCCACAAGAAAAAGACAAATTACTCATTTTCACCGCCGCCCTGGTAGCAGAACGACGCAAGAACAAAGGATTAAAACTCAACTATCCAGAATCTGTCGCCTACATCTCAGCCGCAATCTTAGAAGGCGCGAGAGAGGGGCGTACTGTAGCAGATTTAATGAGTTATGGAACAACCCTTCTGATGCGGGATGAAGTGATGGAAGGCGTGCCAGAGATGGTACATGAGGTACAAGTGGAGGCGACATTTCCCGATGGCACCAAACTGGTTACAGTTCATGACCCAATTCGTTAGCGGTATAGTTTCACGGTCAGCATAATTCGTAAGATGAACTGCTCTAATTCTTGTAGTTTTCTACATCTGTAACTAATCTGATGAAGCCGTTTAATCAGAGCCTCCATCTCCTGCTTCTGTGCTTGAGATTGTTCTTCCCGCTCTTTGAGACCCTCAAAACCATAGATACACTCAGTCACAGAGCCCTGAAAGGCTTCGATTTCCGCTGTCGAGAAGTTTTCCGGTTTTTCCAAAAGTTTATCGATTGAATCTAAGAGCGTTTCAATCTCGCCTCGCTTGTATATTCTCCCCTTAATAACTAGATATCTAAGGATGGCTAAATTGCCTACAATGCCTTTGAGAGTATTCATTATCACAAAAAATCACATAATGGCATATATTATTGACCCAGTCTCAAAAAATTTAGGAGTTAGACGATCAAGGAAAAGGATGTGTGACTAAGAAATGAATCCCTATTCACTAGAATTTTGATAAATTCGGTAAAAAGACGTTTTATCCGACTGTTTGGGTTAGAAATTGAGGCCAGACTGATACTGATGTCAGAACTGGAAGGATTAGGGAAGGCTAATAATAAATCCCTAGCAGCCGCTAATTTTGGCTAAGTGGCTATAGTACTTATCAGCTTTAGCTTGGCAATTTATGCGCAAACTTTAATATTTCTCTAAAAATTTCAGTGCAACCTAGCACAATTTAACTCAGCGTTGAGCCTTTGTGAATACACCAGTGGGTAGCCAATCTCTTGAGAACACTCTCTTCTTAGTGGTTCCTATCTTATACCTACTACAATGTGAACCAGCAGGATTCCGGAGCAAGCGGGACTGTTTGCTCTCATGTTGGAGAGTGGGATACCTTATTCAAAAGTAATGGAATTGAGACGGAGGTTGGCATGATTCCAGGGGAAATCATCATCCAAGAGGGAGAAATCGAACTGAATGCAGGGCGTCCCACCGTGAGGTTGCAGGTAGCCAATACAGGCGATCGCCCGATTCAAGTGGGTTCTCATTTTCACTTTTACGAAGTCAATGAAGCGCTAAATTTTGACCGAGAGCAAGCCAAAGGAATGCGGCTAGACATTCCCGCCGGGACAGCCGTCCGGTTTGAACCAGGAGATGAACGGGAAGTGACATTAGTCCCTTTTATGGGGACGCGTCAAGTTTACGGTTTCAATGGCAGAATTAATGGTCGAATTCAAGCAGTGAACAGCGAACCGTGAATAGGTTAAGTAATAGTGTTCTTGTGGGGTGGGCATCCTGCCCGCCTGTAGCATATTGGATGCCACCCAAATAGAGATAAAAGCTCCATATAGGTAAGAATGGCTCTAACGGATTGGATAGGATGGAGCGCACTATTCTCCAACTCGCTTCAAATCGAGCAAAAAAATCGTTGTTGTGACTTTTTTTTGCGATATAACAGCGGCATGGCTAATTAGATTAATGGCACCTGACTGACGCTCAGACTGAGGAATAGAGCGCAGGCTTTCTCTCGGTAATTCCATCAAATTAGGCGGTTGCTCGACCGCAATGCCAAAAAGTTCTCCCTGAGGACTACGAGTAATGACTAAAAAAGGTTGGTTTGCAGGTACCTGAGGTTGCTCCTTTGGGCTTAACTGTTGATGTAAATCCAAAACTCTAATCGTATGGCGACCTAGCTGAACTAATCCCATTGCTCTGAGTCCTCCACTATTCATCGGAGGACAATTTACAACCTTCAGCACATCGCTCATCGGCAGTGCTAGGTGACAATCTGAAACTTTAAAAACAATGAATTTGTCTAGGGTTGACTCGTTGTGCATCTTGGTTCGGAGTTTTTCGGGGTTGGTTGTCAGGGGTTATTGGCTATCTCCTCAACGATCTGTCAATAACAAACAATAGACTTGTTGCAGAAGTCAGGGAAAAGGTTAACGGAGAAAGTGAAACCCCCTGGAGGGGATAAGGGGCAGAGGGAAAAGGAAGAAAAATTCCTTGACCTTTCACCCTTTTCCTTCAAGAGTGTAAAAGTCCCTAATGCATGAGGTCTAATGAATGAATTAGAACGCAGGAAGTCAGATTTTTGGCTCAATGGTATCGTTCACTGTCTCTAACAACTTGTGTTCCAGAAAAGGCTTAGTGATATAGGCGTTGGCTCCTAATTCCGCAGCAATTAAACGGTGCTTCTCACCGCTGCGAGAAGTCAGAATGACGACAGGAATCTTGGCCAAAGCCGAGTCTTGTTGACGGTGTTTGAGAAACTCAAACCCATTCATTCGAGGCATCTCGATATCGCAGACTACCAACTCGATGCCTGTCTGGAGCCGAAGTTGTTCGATCGCTTCGTAACCATCCTTCGCTTGAACCACCTGATAACCCGCCTTCTGTAGAGTCAGGGTCAGAGTTTGGCGCAGAGTGATGGAGTCATCCACGAGGAGAACCACCTTATTGAAGTTTTTCCTCACATCTGAAGCCGGGGGTGCCGATAGGGCCGCAGGCTTCTGGGGTGGCAATAGACGCTGTTGGGGATTCGAGGGCAGGAGATGAGCGGTCGAAGTGGCGAAAGCCTCCTCGGTACTGCTATCGGCTTGTTGCTCTAATACATGCTGAATCAAGGCTGCCGCATCGAGTACCAGTGTCAACCGACCGTCAGCTAAGATACTGCCACCATAAACGTAGTTAGGTGGCGTCATCATGCCTCCCAAAGGACGAATGACTAATTCTTGCTCTCCAATCAGCTGGTCTACTTCCAGCGCCATCAGTGTATCTTCCTCTACCGAGTAACCTTGCTTGACGCAACGGATGAGAATCACGGGTAACGCTTGTTCCTTCGAGACAAAAGAAGGCTTCGGCTGGAAGGCGAGGGGGAATGGCGGCGAGAAATAATCCATGACTCTCGTGAGAGGATGTATGGGAATGAGTTGCTCAGACGCCCGCGCTTTGCCTGATGTCCCTTCTGACTCAGAAACAGCCACTCTGCCAAAGCTATCAAACCCTGGGTTCCACCGCAGGACTTTGCCCCCTTCCCAGGCTCGAATCTGGTTGGCTTGAGGAATCAGAATGGACGCGATCGCATCCGTAAACAGGGCATAGATGTGGTCGCCTGCTTGACAGATGAGCAACTTGGCGATCGTTAGGTTGAGAGGAATTTGTAGTGTAAACGTTGTACTCTTTCCAGCCTCAGATTCAACCGCGACCGAACCATCGAGAGCATCCAACTGCGCGCGCACGACATCCAAACCAACGCCTCGTCCTGAAAGGTCATTGACCTCAAAGGCCGTAGAAAACCCAGGCTCAAAGAGTAAATCTGTCAGCTGAGCCTCATTGAGCGCACTAACCCGTTCCGGTGAGAAGAGATGTTCTACCGCCCGTTGACGAATCCTTTCAAAATTCAACCCTTGACCGTCATCCCGGACTTCAATCACCAAATGCCTACCCCGATGGACAGCCTTGATGGAAATCTGACCTTTTTGTGGCTTTCCCCGTTTTTGTCGAACCGCAGCAGACTCAATCCCGTGGTCAAAGGCATTGCGAACCAGATGCAGCAGGGGGTCATACAGCTTCTGAGCCACCATTTTATCCACTAAGACATCAGTGCCATGAAGTTCTAGCTCGACCCGCTTGTTGTGGGAAACTTCTAATTGCCGTAAGACACGGGGGAAGCGACCGAAGATCTCGGCTAAGGGCAACATCCGGGCTTCCATTAGGGCATCACGGGTACTGGATAACAGCCGACGTTGTTTGTCCAGAGTCTGATGAGATTGCTTCGTGAACAGGTCGATCGCTTCAGTTGCTTCTGCTAGTTGCACAGCATCTTCCAGAATGGACTGAACGAGGACTTGGGCTTCGCTGTAGCGGTCTAATTCCAGAGAATCGAAGCGGTCATCTGGGTTTGACAGTTTCAGGTGTGGAGAGGGGTGGGATAGCTTTGGCGTGGTGGGACGTACTAAGGTCCCAGTGCCTGCTTCGGAACTCCCATAAGCGACGCCTCCATTGGTCAGCCTTTGAAGCTGCAACTGTTTTCCCATCTGCCGTTGTTCTACATCCACAAACTGATGGTCTGACCAGTCCTGTAATTGACTCAGCAGTTGCTGATGTTGCTGAAGACGAGCCAGGAGTGTGCGAACGGCTGCTTTGAGTTGGTCGTTCTGGAGTGATTGGCGGTTTTGGTTGGTGAGTAATTCTCCAATGGCGTAATTGAGATGTTCTAAATGCTCCACATTGACCCGTACCGTGCGAGATACCGAGTTTGCGGCTGTTTCGGAGACCGCAGGGGGTGGAGTGTGAGTGTAGGAGCGCGCAGCGTGAACATCAGGGGGTGAGGCTGTGGCCTCATTGGCTTCTGTTTCTATCTTCGTTTCTCTTGCCGGCTCTCTCTCCCCTGTCCCTCCCCAAATAGCTTCTAAGAGTAAGTTGGCTGATTCATCAGTCTCAGATTCACTCACACTTTTCTCTGCCTCAGAGGGACTACTAATGGTGTGAAGGTCAGGTTGAGTCGCCCAGTCGTGAGAATGGAAGCTATAGTGTTCTGCGAGTTCCTGCTCATCGGGTGCGATCGCGCTATCCCCAACTTCTTGGGTGCTAGACGCCTCTATGTCGTTACTGCTGTCATATCCCGCTTCTATCCACTGCGGAATCTCTAGTAAGTTGTCGTCAACACTGACGCGATCAAAGTTAGGTGTATCGTAGGATTCTAGGTCACTGTGTAGGGATGTATAGCTATACGCTTCTACGTCCACAGTAGAATAATCGGAAAAGTCGGATACGGACCCACTTTGATCCGCTCTAGAAACACCCTGATCTTCGAGTACTTCTAATTCATAAGTGTCTATTTCAGTATGGCTTCCTAGTCCGCTCAGTTTTTGTAAGACTGGGGACGGTTGACCCCCTTGGGTGCGATCGCCATTGATCACCGCTAGCTGTCCGGTTTGGAAATCTTGTAACGCCGTTTGAGCAATCAGCGTCACTTGATCAGGATGAGCATCTAAGGCAAGGATTGCTGCTTGGGCAATGGCTCGAAATCCTGGTAAATTGAGAGACTCAGCCAGCCCCTCGAACACTTCGCTCTGAGTTCGGAGTGCGGTAGCGATCGCAGCGGGCTCAGCACTGGCAATGACCGCGGCAATCTCCTCTAAGCGTTGATTGACCCCGACTTCAAAAATGGAAAGTGTTACGTCGAAGCCCAATTCGATTGAGCTAGGAATTTGCGCTTCTGCGCTGAAGCAGTCCCCTAACTTCTCTTGCAGTTGGGCAAAAATAGTGGCGGTGCGATCAAGAATTTCAGCCTCATTGACTTTTCCTCCCGTCAGTTCACCGGCGAGCGGTAGACGAAGGCACTCATAACCCTCAAAAAGTAAGGCTTCGATTTCGGGGTCAATTGACAAGTCAGGGTTGAAGAGGGCTTTGAAAATATCCTCTAGAGAGTGAGCGACCGTTTTAATGGTCTCCAACCCAACACTAGCCGCAGCTCCTTTCAGGGTGTGAGTGGTTCGCATCAAGTTGTGAACTTTATTGATGCTGTAGTCTTCTCGGAGAGTGAGCAAGTCTTGTTCTAAAACTTGTAAGAGTTCCGGTGCTTCCTGAAGAAAGTATCGGTAGCTTTGTTCGCGAATGCTTGGGTCATTAGTCATCTGAACTATGAAGTGTGTTAGCGAATTTCATCCTTCATCCTTTCGGCTTGAGTAGCCCATAAAAGGTTGAAGGTTAGCCGATTAATTTTTTTCAACTTTCAACCTTCAACCTTCAACCTTCCAACCTTCCAACTTTCAACCCATTAATTAACCTTAAACTGGTCAGCGCTAGCTTGAAGGTTTTGAGCCATTTCGAGAAGTTCCTTAAAGGATGTGGAAATTTCTTTGGAATCCTCCGAGGTTCTGTTGGCGATCGCAGAGACTTCCGTCATGGTTTGGGTCACCGATTGGAATTCTTGAGTTTGTAGCTGGGTAGCATTGGTGATACCTTCCACGAGTTCACTGATTCGGCTCGTGGCGTCAATGATCGCATTCAGGTTCTGACGAGCATCTGTGACCAGATGCGTGCCCTGAGCCACCTGCTGAATCCCTGTCTCCATAACTGTAGAAACCTCAGCAGTACCCTTCTGAATTTCCTGAACTAACTGCTCAATTTCCGTGGCAGCCTCAGCCGACTGACGAGCCAGAGTTCGCACTTCATCAGCAACGACCACAAAGCCACGCCCATACTCACCCGCTCGCGTTGCTTCAATGGAAGCATTCAGAGCCAAGAGTTGGGTTTGAGTGGTAAAGTTACTGATCAGGTTGACCACGCGGGAAACCTTTTGAGAGGATTCACTCAAGCGCTTAATCCGTTTGCTGGTTTCTGCAACCGTCTCCCGGATAGCCAGAATCCCATCCACAGTGCGGTTCATCGCTTCATCCCCAGTGCGGACGATTTGGTTGGCCTGCTGGACTGACGCTTCCACTTCCTGAGCACTACTGCCCACCGCTTCAGTAAACTCGACCATCGTCTGGATTCGCTCTAGAGCTTTCTCTAGCGCTTGGAACTGCTGCTGCGCTTGGTTGGTGAGACTAGCGATCGCAACATCGCTCTCTTGGGAGGTTTGGGCGACTGTCCGAGAGGACTCTTGCACCTGTTGTACAATGCCACGCAGACTCTGTAGGGTGTTGTTGTAGGCATCGGCAACCGTACCCACTTCGCTTTCCGTAACAGGCGCTCGGACGGTGAGATTCCCTTCCAAGGCCGGTCGCACGGCGGACAGTAACTGCAACACCTCGTGCTGTAACGCTTCTTTATCCGCTTTTTCCCGCTCTGCCGCTTCTGCTAGCTGCTGAGACTGACGCTGGATCTGTTCCAGGGACTCGGCTTGTTGCAGAGCAATGCCTAGCTGTGTTGCCATCTGTACTAGGAGCTTGACCTCACCTTCTTCCCAGATCCGGGCTTCACTGTTTTGATAAACCGCCAGCAAGCCCCAAAGATTCTCACCATTAAACAGAGGGGTAATCACGTAGGATTTGGTACCCCACTGTTCCAGTTGCTGCTGCTCGAAGGTCAGATGATTACTGGTGGTGATATCGTTGACCACGCTCACTTCGTTTTTGCGATAAATGCCCCCTTTGGTTTCCTTCAATAGGGAATCGGTAACCTGTGCCCATTCCGTGCCCACCAACCTCATGTATGAGCCGCCGACATCTTCGAGTACAAATTCCCCACTCCAATTGGGATTGAAGCGATAGACAGCTACCCGATCCGCTTTGAGCAGTAACCGCAGTTCCTGAGCCGTGGCACGCAATAGAGTATTGGGGTTGAGGGTTCCCTGCTGCAAATGCTCAGCAATGCGCTGCCCCGTTTTGTAAAGCAGGTTGATGAAGTTGGTTTCTCGCTCAGCCAGCTTGGCATATTTATTGGACTGCTGCTCCAGTTGCTCCAGGTAGTTCACCCGTTGCAAAGCCGTGCCTACCCCTTGCCCGATTTGAGTCAGAGCTGTAACTTCGGCATTATTCCATTGACGTGACCCCGTGTTTTGGTAGGCACCGAGTATACCCCACAGCTTGTCTGCGACGAAAATTGGCGCAAGCACATAAGCTTTGACTTCAAATTGCTCCAAGATTTCCAGGTGGCACTCAGAGTGACCAATGGTGTAGACATCATCCACCACGAAGGTTTCACGGTTGCGATATCGACCGCCTTGAGTTTCTTGTAAATAGGTATCAGGCCAGACGGTTTGGATATCTTCAGGTCCCACCAACTGCACCCAGCCTTTTGCCACCGACTCAGCGACAAACTTACCACTCCAGTCAGGCTCGAAGCGATAAACAGCGACGCGATCGCACTTGAGCAATTGCCGAGCTTCTCGGTTCGTGGTGCGATAGATCGAGTCTAAGTCCTGAGACTGACTGAGCCGGGTGAGAATTTTCGCCACCGCCTTCTGGGTATCAGCCATTGTAGCGAGCTGGGTGGATTGCTCTTCCACCTTTCTGAGATACTGCACCTGCTCCAACGCCACCCCACACTGAAGGGCAATTTGCTTGGTAAACTGCATCTCATCCTTATTCCACTGACGTGGCCCACTGCACTGGTGAACGCAGAGCAAGCCCCACAATTCGGTTCCTTGCATCAGCGGTACAACCAGATTAGACCGCACTTGGAATTGGGAGAGGGTGGAAATATAACAATCGGCGAGATTGGCCTTGTAAATATCGGTAACAGCCCAGACACGACCCTTGCGATAATTTTCCGCGTGCTTCTCGCCAAAACAGTGGTCTTCTACCTTGATAGACATGGCCGGAGTAAAGCCTGCCCCCACATCTTCGGAAACCAGTTCCCCAGTATTAAAGCCAGAGTCAGGGTGAAAACGGAACACACCCACCCGGTCAGCTTTCAGCCATTGGCGCATTTCCGTACAGGTTGTCCGGAAAATTTGCTCTATCTCCAAGGACTGACGAATCTTGGAGATAATTTTGTTCGTGGCTTGCTCCAGTTCTGCGGTTTTAGCGATCTGCCTGGATTGTTCCTCCAACTGCGTTAGGTACTCCGACTGTTGTAGAGCCACCCCTAGTTGGGCGCTAACTTGCATGAGCAACTTAACTTCGCTCTCATCCCAATGCTTGGGACCGGTGTGTTGAAACGCACTGAGCAAACCCCAGAGTTTTTGTCCTTGGAAGAGAGACACAACTAGGCAAGATTTGATGCCAAAGTCCTCCAAAACATCCACATGGCACTGACTCAAGCCGCCGTTATACACATCATCCACGACAAGAGGTTCGTTGCTGCGGAACCGACCGCCCTGATTTTCTTGAATGTACGAGTCTTCCCAACCACTGCCAACGAGTTTAGGCCATCCTCCGAACTCCGATTCAAAGACAAAGTCACCGAAATAGTCGTCGCGGAACTTGTAGATGGTTACGCGATCAACACCCAACAGTATTCGCATTTCTTGCGCGGCTGTTTTGAACACGGTGTTGATGTCCAAAGTTTGACGAATTTTGTCAATCACCCTGGCTAGCGCTCGCTCCCGTTGTGTCTCTTTGGCGAATTGCTCGTTTTGAATATGAAGTTGTTTCAAGTACTCCGCCTGCTGGAGAGCCACTCCCAATTGGGTAGCGACTTGCATCATCAGCTTGACTTCGCTCTCATCCCAATGGCGAGCGCCACTGTTTTGAAAGGCGCTGAGCAAGCCCCAAAGCTTTTGTCCTTGGAAGATAGCCACCACCAGGCAAGATTTGACCTCAAACTGTTCTAAGGCTTCTACATGGCACTCGGTTAAGCCGCCATTGTAGACATCATCTACGACCAGAGCTTCGTTGTTGCGGAACCGACCCCCTTGATGTTCGTGCAGATAGGGGTCTTCCCAACCACTGCCCACGAGCTTGGGCCATCCCCCAAATTCTGATTCACAGACAAAGTCACCGAAATAGTCGTCACGGAACTTGTAAACGGTGACTCGCTCCACATTCAGGAGTTTACGAACTTCTTGTGTGGTTGTGGCGAAAATAGCGTCAATATCTAAGGATTGACGAATTTTGTCAATCACTTTGGCTAGCGATTGCTCCTGTTGTGCCTCTTTCTTCTGCCGCTGGTTTTGAGCATGAAGTTGTTTCAGGTACTCCGCCTGTTGAACACCAACGCCCAATTGAGTGGCCACTTGGTTTAATAATTTCACTTCATTGTCTTCCCAATGGCGAGTGCCACTGTTTTGAAAGGCACTGAGCAAACCCCAGAGTTTTTGCCCTTGGAAGATAGACACCACCAGGCAAGATTTGACGCCAAAGTGTTCTAATGCTTCTACATGGCACTCGGTTAAGCCGCTATGGTAAACATCATCCACGACCAGAGGTTCGTTGTTGCGGAACCGACCGCCTTGGTGTTCGTTCAAATAGGGGTCTTCCCAAGCACTGCCCACGAGTTTGGGCCAGCCCCCAGATTCGGATTCACAGATAAAGTCACCAAAATAATCGTCGCGGAATTTGTAAATGGTGACTCGCTCCACATTCAGGAGTTTGCGAACTTCTTGTGTGGTTGTCTCGAAGATGGTATCAAGGTTTGATGTTTGGCGAATCTTTTCGATGACGCGGGCTGTCATTCGCTCCTGATCGGCAACTTTGGCCAGTTGCCCAGTTCGAGCCTGAAGTTTTTCCAAATATTCCGCCTGCTGTAGCGCGACACCAAACTGCCGACCAATCAGCGATAACATACTGATCTCGGCGTCTTCCCAGTGACGCGCTCCAGAGTTCTGGAAGGCAGCGAGCAACCCCCACAGCTTGTCTCCCTCAAAAATGGGTGCGATCAGATAAGCTTTCGCCTCAAATTGCTCCAATAGCTCAATGTGACAATCGGTGAGACCGGCTGTGTAGATGTTATCGACGGCAGTGGTTTCTTCATTGCGATACCGACCGCCCTGCGTCTCTTGCAAATAGCTATCAGCCCAGACTTTTTGGATATTAGGCCCCACTAACGGCACCCAATCGGGTCCGACCGACTCTGCGACGTAGTCACCACTCCAGTCGGGAAGGAAGCGATAGACCGCTACGCGATCGCACTGAAGTTGCTGCCGAATTTCTTTGGTGGCGCTGCTAAAAACGGTGGCAACGTCCAAAGAGCGGAGAATATTTCTGAGGATTTTAGCCGAGACTTTACCAACGCCTTTTTCCAGCTCAATCTTCCTTTGCTGTTGGCTACGAACTTCCCCTAGCTGGAGGTTAAGCGTCAGTTCAGTGACAATATGGTAGAGCAGGTTAATTTCAGCTTCCTGCCAAGACCTTGAAGTCGAGCATTGTTGCACAACCAGCAAGCCCCACACTTGCTTATCTATAATGATGGGCAAACTCAGGCTGGCTTCAACTTGGTAGCGTTTGAGCAGTTGGACTTGGTAAGGACTCGTCATAGATGAGTCGCGAGCACTCAGGGTGACAGCTTGTTGCTGGTAGTAATCTTTCTGATTGTCAGCACCAAAGATCAGAGCTGGCAGAAATGCTCCTGCACTAGGGGTATACCCGCCCAACATCGCTTCAGTCAGCACGAGTCCGTGGGTTTCGGTCTGGAAACGATAAATCAGAACCCGGTCTGCTTTTAAATGGTCGCGAACCTCTGTAATCGTAATTTCGAGCAGGGTGTTAATCGTGTCAAAATTTGAGGCTCGGCGCATCCGTTCGGCAAGATTTAATAACCACTGCCGTTCGCGCTTAAAATAGTCTTCCATCTCGACCGTTGGATTACCCTTGGCTCCCATAGAAGCCCAATCCCCATTGACATAACTGTGGGATTGTTTGTGCTGGGGCTCAGGGTTGAACATTGGCTCCGATTGCTCAAGTTTCTGCATGGTTAAAGGTTCAGTTGTTTTGATATCTGGTTGAGTGAATTCGCCTGGATACTCCGTGCTCTCTTGTAGAGCTGTGTCGGAATCAACAGTGGATGCGGTATGGCTGTCCGATAGACTCGCCGGGAGACAAAGCTGTGCGGTGACTGGGTGAGGCGAGGATAACAATGGGTCGCCTATATCGGAATCGATTGGTGGGGACTCTTCGTATTCCCCACTCTCCTGACCTGGGGACTCTCCGTATTCCCCACTCTTCTGAACTTCGTGCCCTGTCAAATCTGAACAGGACGGGTAGGGCATTCCTGAATCGTCTGGAGTTCCTTCTATAGCCGTGTTTACTGTTTTGTAATACGGCTGCCCCCCAAGTGACAAAACGCGGTAGTCAGATGGTCTAACCCTTGAGGTGAAGACTAAGTCGTACAGAATCCCCTTTTTCCATAACAGGGAAACAGAGGCGCTATCATCTGAGGAAAAATTTCCGATTGTCGTAGTTTGGGTTAAGTATCTCTCTGGGTACCAATTGGTGGGAGGTAATTGGGGAAGAAGTAATGGCTTGCCATCTAACTCGTCATCCTCATCGGCTTGTTTTTTAGAGTTAAAATTTCTCCTGAGTTGCCT
This sequence comes from Allocoleopsis sp., assembly GCF_036703385.1. Classification (NCBI taxonomy): domain Bacteria; kingdom Bacillati; phylum Cyanobacteriota; class Cyanophyceae; order Coleofasciculales; family Coleofasciculaceae; genus Allocoleopsis; species Allocoleopsis sp. Next base: position 19,574 of record NZ_DATNPA010000242.1, read on the forward strand.
CAGCCATCGGACTGTTGAGAATGAGAGGGAGACTACGTTGAAAAAGCTCAAGAAACTCCTCTTTGTTGGTGTATCTTCCACAAGGGACTCCTCGTAATAGCCGTGACATCCAGGACAGTGCCGCCGTCTCCAGGCAAAGCCCCCAAGATAAAAGGCAGAAGCCTGGGTGGAAATAAGCCGATTGCCGCTGGTTGAAGTTGCTGCAACTCGTGTAATTCAATGTCGTTCACTTGCTGTACCACCAATCCCACTGATTGGTGATTAACCTGAACAACCATTGCTACTGGAGAAGCTCCCGCTGCCCAAGATACAGGCGGACTGCCAACAAGATGGTTTAGGTCTATCAGCCAGAGCATTTCTCCCCGCCAATTGCAAATTCCCAAAACACAACTGGGCATCTCAGGAACTGGCAGAATTTCCGCCGCGTTCAACCTGAGAATTTCTGCAATCTGCTCTAAAGGAAGCAGCGCACTGTCTTGCTGACCTAGGGGGAAGCGAAGTAGCCTCTGGCGAGTTTCTGGTGGGAGTGGCTCTAAGGTCAGAGGGTCAAGACTAGTTGCTGTTGAGCTGATAAACATTGGAGTGAGCATATCTAAATCCTGGTTTTCTTCATCAGTCGAACGGTTGAAGGTTTGAAGGTTGAAGGCTTGAAGGTTGAAGGTTTGAAGGTTGAAGGCGTCAACCTCCTTTCTTCACCAACTTTCAACCTGCCAACTTTCAAGCCCCTGTTTGGTACTAATGACTAAACCACTGTCAATTGCCGGATGGTTTGCATCAGTTCTTGCTGATTCACTGGCTTGGGTATGTAAGCATCTGCTCCCAGCATTGAACCCCAAAGTTTGTCTGCCTTGCTTCCTTTCGTTGAGCAAATCACGACCGGGATTTTTTGGGTATTGGCATTAGCTTTGAGTTCTCGGCAGAGTTCAAAGCCGCTTTGTCCTGGTAAGATCACATCCAGAATCACTAAATCCGGTTTCTGGGACTGGAGTTTGAGGTAAGCTTCCTCACCACTCTTGACACTGACCACCGTTAAACCTGCCTGTCTGAGGTAAGTAGTCAGCACCTGTGTCTCTGTCAAGCTATCTTCAACTAAAAGCACTGTAGTCATTTCAATATCCTGCTAAAAAACTTGGTCATATCCCTAAGGTTGCGATGAGAGAAAAGCCGGGTTCGCCGTGTGCCGCTTCCTAGGAGTGGGACATGGGTAGAGGCCCAACTTTGTAGTTCCGCGTTGCCTCTATTTCCTGTCTTGGTGTCACGACAGTCGAGGAGAACTTTTGTCTGCCGATTGGGTCGCCAGACGCTCTTCCCCGTTATCTTTCATGGATGGGACAGGTGTTAATGCCTGCGCTGATTTTTGTAGATGCATCCGTAGCATGTTCAGCATTTTCTCGGAATTGATGGGCTTAGCTAAAAAGCCTGAGGAACCCACCATCTTGGCTCGCACGCGGTCTACAATTCCGTCATTGCTCGTGAGAATAATTACAGGTGTGTCTTTGAGAACTGAAACACGGCGAATTTGGGAACAAATTTCATACCCGTTGGCAATGGGCATGACCAAATCTAAGAAGATCAGGTCAGGTTTGTTCTCTAGCAACATCGGTAATGCTTGCACGGGGTCGTGAATATTAATGCAGCGATAGCCAGCTTCTGTAAGAATTTTACGCATCGTTAGGCTATCGATCCGGCTGTCATCAATACAAGCTACTAAGGGGCTATAGGATTGACGTTCCGGATTTGGCGGTGGTGCCTGGTTTCCAGAGGTTGCGACTGGCTTGGCTACGGCTGCGTTAGGAAAGCGGGACTTGCCAGTATGCAAATCAGCGGCAGTTGGCTTAGGGGTAGTAGGTGTAACTTTCTTGAAGGAATAACTTAAATCCTCTACTTTTCTCAGTCCGATCAATCCTTGACGGACGCAGGGCATGATGGGTTGGGTGAGAGCCAACAGGTTCCGGTTCATCTTGACGGCTAAATCTCGGAAGGTCTGATTGCCATCTGCCAGGGTGCTTAGGTTGCGGTAGACAAAGGATGAGGTCTGCTCTTGCAACTTTTCTGGCTTCAAGATCACAGGAGCTAGGTTTGGAGAACAATCTTCCAATCCAGCTCGCTGCCAAGCCTCCCACAATTTTAGGGCATACCGCCAAGCCTGAGTCGTGGGAATTTTACGCACGTTTGCATCGTTAATATTGTCTACCAGAATTCTTCGATAGATCAGTTCTCCTCCAGCACGATTGCGGAGTTGTTCTCCCCACTGAATGAGATCGAACAGGATTTCCATAATTTGGCCTTCAACGACCGCCTCCAGTTGTTCCTGTTGAATTTTGTCTTGTCTTACCAATTCGACTAAGGAGTCGTAATCCGGCCATTGATGCGGGTTTGCCTCCTGAGCCAACATCAGTCGTGGACAGTGACGAAACAATTGCCGACTCCAACGGCGAATCGGATGCAACGTACTGGTACCCCAAATCAAACTTCCTAGGCAGAAATATAGTCTCCATTGCTGGTCTTGGATATTTTCAATTTTTAAATCCAACCAACCTGTAAATCGTTCTTGGCTATAAGCTTGGATTTGGTCTGACAGTTCAGCGATGCTAACTACTTCATAGTTAGTTGTCATCAGGGGCTTCAGCGAACTGATAGATGACGGAATAAGCATTGTGACAAAGACCTCGACTGTGAGAGTAAAGGGGTTCAGTAGCAGAGAGCAGACGCTGGAGTTTAAGCCAAACCAACCCAATGTTTAGTGAGGCTCTTGCTGATTCATGGATTCCACAACTTCGAGTCCACCGATAAAGCCCTGTAATACGCAATCAGCAAAGCTTGAACATTAAAGATTGAGTTCACAACACATGTAGGTAAGATGTTTCGGGATCTTGGCTAGTCGTAATACAAGTGGCTTTTCTATACGACCTTGAACACCCCCTAAACCTCCGGACTGGGCGATGATATGCCCATGCTCCGCATACGGCAACCCCTATAGGGCACGCCCCGCCGCTATCCCTAAAGCTCCGGATTGGTAGGGGCGAAGCTAAAAGAGCAATATGTTGCAGGTAATGATCGCGCATGATATAGTGGATTGCAGATGAGTGTAATACACCTTGGTGATGCGCCAGCTAGATAGCTATCCCTTTGTGTAATTCATGGAATTAAGAATTGCTGTCTTAGGCATCTTGGCTTGTGCCTCACACTGCCTAAGCCTCAATTGCCTTGAAAACCCTGTATTACAAAAATCCTGAGTTATTTAGAATTGATTGCGATAACAACGCAGAAAAGCTAAAATACCCCTGAAGCAAGCTTTTCGTTAAGTTTGTTTGCAGCCTGGGCTAGAAAATAGACTAGCTTACAGCTTTGGTAGATTTTCTGATTTCGGGTAGCCCTTACTTAGAAGGGTCAAGTTTGTCTTAACTCTTGACCGCTTGAAAACACCCTTCCCGTTGGTGAATCGCCCCTGATCCAGCTTTGTCGTAGTTTAGTCAGTAAATCTAACTAGATCGGCTTTGGAAATTTATACTTCTTTTCGAGTATAGATCATATCCCATGCGATAGATCTACGTAAAGAGGGGGACTTTGTCTGAGCTAAATGGCCTAATCAGCGGTTAGGCAGGTAATGGGTTCGAGTAGCTTATCAACTTTTATTTACGTAGATTCACGTAATTCTATGATTCACGTAGTTCTATACTAACTCCGGAATAAGCGCGTATATTGAGTTTCGTGAGCCATACTGGCGATCGCCAATCCCCAGCCACAATTACTTAATTGTTCATCGTCCAAGGATAAAACGTCTTGAGTGCATCGAGTGAGGTTGACGCTAAGGTCAAGCAAGAGCTGTTGACCGACCGTCTGACCCAGGGGGATGAGTTTCACCCCAGCATTGATGAGATTAGATGCCCAACTGTGTAAGTAGCCTAAGACACACCCTGTGAGGTCTATTTGCCAGTATGCGGCAGCAAGGCCAAAAGCGATCGCATAATTACACGGTGTACCCGTAGCGGACGCTAAATCCTGTATGGGCAGAATTTCTGGAGTGGTTGGGGAAGGTGATAAATCCAGAAGCAGCCGCATTAGAGAGTTGCCCATCTGCCAACTTTGCGATCGCAACTCAGCAGTTTCCTTGGCGGCTGTCAGCCAAGCATTCCAGTATCCTAACGCCTGAACATTCCCGCTGACAACACTCTGATAGGCACGTATCATCACGGCGGCTTCCAAGCGAATCGCCCCATACCGCAGTTCTTGTTCTAGCCATTGCCACAAGTGTTCTTGGTTATTAACTACACCCGTTTCAACTAATAGTTCCAAACCATCAGAATAACTATAGGCACCGACAGGCAGCGCTGGGCTAGCCAGTTGCAACAGATGCAAGAGGGAAGAGGGTAGGAGGAACTGGGGACTGGAAAAGTTTTTTTCATCCTTCATGCTGGTTCCTAACCCCCAATTCTTTAACAGTCAAACAGTGAGCATTTATCTCCTGACCAACTATCGGTAGGTCTGGTGTCAAACGGCTCACTGTTCACTGTTCACTGTTCACTGAAAAGGTGATGATGCCCGTAAGCCCCGCTTTCAGGTTGAAAGGATACCACTTCCTCCTTGACAGTCACTCCTAAGTGGTTCAGCATGGCCTGCAAAACGGGGTCAGGAGACAACCGTAAATAGTTAGGGGCAACCTCTAAAAGCACATGGCGATTACCCAAATGATAGGCCACTCTAAGCAAATCCACAGCCCTCTGAGATGTCACTGTGATTACAGGTTCTGGCTTAGCCACAATCCGTACAATCACATCACCCTCCTCGGATTGTAGTAAATCCCCATCCTGTAAGACAGTACCTCGCGGTAAGCGCAGATAGACAACTCGACCCTCAGGCACTTCAAAGCGGTGGCGTGTCCGGGTACGTTCCTCAGCCGTGAGCGAGAGGGTAAAGCTGACAGGTCTGTTTACCTCAGCACTCAGACGTTGTGTAAAAGTCAGCATCAGCAGGAAATCAGAGTAGCACTGATTAGTTGGGTTGAAGGCGAACTAATTCACTTTGAATGCGTTGTTGTAATTCCGGATTGGACTGGGCCCTGACGGTAATTTCATTAAATCTACCTGTTGTCAATCCTTCATTTTCAATAAATTTCTTGGATCGCTGGCAGTAGTTCACCGCAATCCCTTGAATATCTTTTGAGAGAGCTGTTATGGATTTTGCCTCCGTGCAAGTAACGTCAGGAACAGTCTCATTACGGGTCATCTTCTGAATTTCTTCGTAGGCCGCTTTACGGTTTGTGTCGATAGATAGAACAGCTCTGGCGTAACTTTCGATGTCCTCTGTACTGACTGATGTCACAGTGGGAATAGGCGTCGGAGAATTAGATGCTGAATTAGAACCACATCCAGACAAAATCGCTGTAATTCCGGTAAGCCAACCGATGACTACCAAGAGTCGGAGAGAGGCCGCTAGAGAAATGGGGGTTCTCTCCAGAAATACACTGAGGGGATTGAGAGATATTTGTTTGTGCTCCACTTTATTTCCCTTCTGAATTCTGCTTAGTTAAGGTTGACACAACACAGCGAAGGGGTTGTTCATCAATTAAAGATGGTACATGAGGTCGCCCAATCCTGAAAGTATCCCTGTAGGACTGACGCACGCAACTGTCAGGCTTCAATAATCCCCAAGCCCTGCCCATAAGGGGACAGGGCTAATCCACAATCGTAAATCTAAAATCCAAAATCGGTTGACCCTGCCTGTAAGAGCCTAAGAACGCTGGAGCTGTCTATCTCTTTCCTTGATTACCCGTCTTTCTAAATTCGGATCATCTTGCCGCAGCTTTGTAATGGTGTTGTAGCGAATATTCAAGAGGCCCTGTTTCTCGATTAAATTTTGAGCCTGAGAGCAAAAACGCGTCCAAATAGCAGCCACTTCAGTGGAAAGTCCTTCCAAGGAGGAGCAAGACCGAATTTCAGGCACTGTGCCATTGTTGGCTCTTTTAATCTCGTCGTAAGTCGCTAAACGTAGAGCTTCCACTTTTAAGGAAGCACGAACGTATCGTGTCAATTCATCAGCCGTCACATCTTGAGCCTGAGCTGAAGACGTGAAGACAAGGGTATGCAAGTCTTTAGACAACCCAGGTGTAAGTCCTGCAAGAAGACTAATAGTCGTCAGAGTTCCTATTAGTAGGCACTGGGAGAATATTCGGGTTAAGTCAGGTCGAGAACAGTAAGAAGTCATCATGACGAGCGCGTGGGACTATAAAACACCAAACACAAACCACAGAGGGCTAGTATTTTCTGAACTATTTTACGGGGCATAAGTTCCTCAGAATGCATGAAATTTAAGTCAACGAGGTCTGACGTAGTAGTAAGGGGGAAAGGGTAGAACTAGAAATAGGAATGGATTGTGAATTCAACCCAGAACTTACATGTCCAATCCCTTTAAACTAATTCTTACAAATTTGACAGAGTTCTATGACTTTAGTTTGTAGGGTTGCCAAAGGTTCGCCACCTCTTTTCAGCTCGAATTCTAACTCTAGCAGCACCCGTAGAGTTGAAGTCAGTTGATTCGGAGAAAGGGACTGAACCTCCCTGGTGATAAAGTAAATTCGTTTGGGGTTCCCCACCTCAGCTGCCGTAGCGATCGCTTTTTGGTCACGTTCTCCCGCACTCACCATCAGCTTTACCCATAGCCAGGTACGAAATTGCCCGATTAAAGTGGCAACAATCCTCAAGGCTGGTTCGTTTTTATTGATTAAGTCAGCCACCAATCCTAACGCTTTGACCCCATCTCCCTGGAGAATCGCGGCGGCAAGTTGCAAACTGTTTTGCGTATTAGCTGTGACTAGGGTAGCAATTGTTTTTTCATTTAACGGTTTGACTGAATCCCCAATATAGAGTTGCAATTTTTCTAGTTCGTTGAGCAGCTGCCGAGTATCGTTACCAACTGACTGTGCCAACAGTTGGGCGGCTGCATCTGTGAGTTTGACGCCAACCTCTCTAGAATAGGCGTGTACCCGCTGCACCAGTTCTTCTGTTTTCCAAGGGGGGATGAGAGAAAACTCCTGGATTACGCTATACTTTTGCAGCAGTTTAGTTGATTTAATACGCCCGTCAGGTCGATTGCGCGTTGTCAGTAACAAAATAGACTCTTCTGGAATCAAAGGTAGAGTACGCTCTAGTTCTGCTAGCAAATTTTCTGAACATTGCTGGCACACTGTTGTCTCTACTAACCAGACTAGGCGCTTACCCATGCCAAACGGTGGAGTCAGTGCTTGATTCAGCCCTTGGATGACGGCATCTGGTTGGTCGGGGGGAATTTTGTCATAGTTAAAATTAGCCCAGTTGGGGTCGAGGACTGACTTGCGCAGTTGGTTTACAGCTTGTGTCAGGGTAAAGTCATCTTCTCCCCAGTAGAGGTAAATTGGCATAGTAAACACCCAAGGTTAGAGAGGGGATCGAGATTGGACGAGACTTTTCAAACATATTTAAATCGGGTGGCACGGCTGACGCTACCAGCAACATACAAGTCCCAGTTGCAACATATTCAAGAGTCACCCAAGTTTAAGCTTCTCCCAGACGGCAGCAGACAGGCGGCACCGTTTCCAGGGTACTCAGTGGTTACACCCCCCTGGGAGGAAGAGTCGGAGAATTCTGCATTCTACACTCCCTTGGAAGTGCTGCAAAAAAAGCTGTTGCAGGAACTAGACCCTGGTTTAATCGTACTAGTACCTCCTGAGAGCTTTCATTTAACTCTGGCGGATTTAATTTGGGATAGTGCCTTCCGCGATCGGGAGAATGAAAATCCCAACTTTGAGGAGCAACTACAAATCCGTATCGGGGAGAGCTTTCAAAATTATCAGAAGTTACTGAGTAACGGTAATCCGATTTGCTGGCAACTGTTAGGGATTATGATTCGCCCTCGTGCGATCGCCGTGTGTTTGGCACCCCAAGACGAAGACTCTTACAAACGAATGTTGGATTTTCGCCGTGCTATCTACCAAAGTTCAGGTCTAATTGCCTTAGGGATTGAGCAACAGTATCACTTTACGGCTCACATTACCCTGGCCTATTTCGGGGAAATATCACCAGACTTAGATCGCGATCGCCTTGCTGACACGCTATCAAAATTAAGTCAGGAAGCGCTAGAAGAGGAATTAGCGCCCCTGTGTGCTAGGCGGGTGGAATTGCGGAAATTTGACGATATGGTGCGCTACTATCGTAAACCTGACTGGCCGGTTTTAGAGTTCTAAAGTTGCCAGCCTTCAGCTATTAGGAATTTATTCACAATCGATGAGATGTATCTTTCAAATTTTGAATTTTTCCACGACTTATTGTTTCATCCGAGTGCAAAATTCACCATTCCATTCAGACTGATGCGCTGATCGGCTACTGTACTCCCACCACGACGCCTATAGTTTAAGATCGGTTTTTTATGAAGCCGTAGCTCTTAAACCTGAGTTCGATATAAAAGGCTTCTCAACGAAATAGTCAGGGCTTTAGGCTCTCTTTCGGTACAGAGAATCAAAGCTTTCAGCTTATATCGAACTCAGGTTTTTTAAGACGAACCACTCCAGGCACAGAGTTCGCAGAGTACAGAGCAAGAGGAAATATAGAGATAGGAGAATTGACGATGAACTTGCCCATCCATCCGATCATGGAGCAAAGTTTTGCCGTCATTGATCGAGAAATTGGCAAACATAACTTTAATCTTGCTGAGTATGCCATTGTCAGGCGAGTTATTCACAGTACGGCTGATTTTGAATTTGCCCAATTGATTCGGTTTAGTGAAGGTGCGATCGCATCTGGCATCAAAGCTATCCAACAGCAAACACCAATTATCACCGATGTCGGGATGGTGAAGCAGGGGGTAGCGGGAATGGTGGCGAAAACCTTTGGCAACTCCCTGATTGCGGCTGTCGAACAGGTATCGGAAGCGCTACCGGGAAAGACTCGCACAGAAACCGGGTTAATCCAATGCTTTGAGCAATATCCAGGCGCGATTTATGTGATTGGCAATGCCCCCACTGCCCTGCTTGCTTTGTGTGCCCAGCTTCCATGTTTACCCATTCAACCCGCATTAGTGATTGGTGCACCCGTCGGCTTCATCTCGGTGAGCGAATCCAAGGAAGCTTTGGCACAAACCTCAGTCCCTCAGATTTATGTTGAGGGACGTAAAGGCGGTTCACCCGTTGCGGCTGCCATTCTTAATGCTTTAATGGTTTTGGCTTGGGAGAATCAAGCGGTTACAGGTTGAATAAGGGTTGCAGGTTGAAGGTTAACAAGTTGCAGGTTAAATAAGGGTTGCAAGTCAGTTGTAAAACTAACTTTTGGGGAACGCTAACGCTAACGCCGAATGGAAACATTCAATCTGAGTAACCTACCCCTACCCTTCGGGAACGCCTATGGCGAACGGGAAACGCTACGCGAACAACGTTCAACCTTCCAACCTTCAACTTTTTCTGAGTAACCTTCAACGTTCAACCTTCCAACCTTCAACTTTTTTATGGCAGAAGTACACGTTGTTGGCATTGGTTTGGATGGCGCAGCTGGATTAACGGATACAGTGCGGCAGGTTGTGGAACGGGCAAGTTTATTAGTGGGGAGCGATCGCTTGCAGAGCTACTTTCCCAACCATCCGGCTTCACGCCTGGTATTGGGAGATTTTATCCAGACGATTCGAGACATTCGCTCCCAACTAGGGGCAGGTGAAACCAATACATGTATTGTCGTATTGGCGAGTGGCGATCCACTCTTTTTCGGCTTGGGACGACTGTTATTAGAAGAACTGCCTCGAGAGCAGTTGACTTTTCATCCCCATACCAGTTCAGTTCAGCTCGCCTTCAACCGAATTAAGGTGCCTTGGCAGGATGCCTGCGCGATCAGTATCCACGGACGTTCGATGGAGTCGTTGACAGTTGCGCTACAGCAGGGGGTTGAGAAGATTGCCGTACTGACGGATGGGACAAATACGCCTGGTGCGATCGCGCGTTTGTTAGTGGCTATGGATTTATCCAATCGCTACGAATTTTGGGTTTGTGAAAATTTGGGAGGCAGTGATGAGCGAGTTCAATGTATATCAGTAGATGAGTTATCACACAAAACGTTCGCGCCGCTCAATGTGGTTGTATTACTGCGTAAGTCAGAGCTAGATGACAAACCCCTAGATGTTAACTCTCTCCCCATGATGGGATTACCGGACGAGATATTTTTAAGTTTTAGCGATCGCCCCGGTTTGATGACGAAACGTGAGGTGCGGCTTCTCATCTTGGGAGAACTAGCACTGCAACCAGGGTTAACCATCTGGGACATCGGCGCTGGAACGGGTTCGGTTTCGATTGAGATTGCGCGTTTGTCGGTAACTTCTCAGGTTTATGCGATTGAGAAAACGGCGATCGGAAGTACTTTAATTGAACAGAACTGCCAACGCCTCCAGGTGAAAAATGTTACCTCAATTCATGGCAATGCACCGGGGATTTTGCAGCATCTTCCAGCACCCCAGCGCGTTTTTCTGGGCGGGAGCGGGGGAAATTTAACCGCCATTCTCGATACCTGTAACGT
>NZ_DATNPA010000243.1:0-7757 GCF_036703385.1 Allocoleopsis sp.
GGTAAAATTAGCCGTTCTTGGAGAGCTTTCCACAGGTTAAGGGCAGTTTCTTCAGGCGATTTTTCATCAACAATCGCCAGCGTTGCTAAGTCAAATTGGTTGCCAATACAGGCTGCCAATTTCAACACGTTCTGGGTATGGATGGGCAGCTTTTGCAACTGAACTGCCATAAATTCAACCACATCCTCGGTTAAAGCCAGTGCCCTCACCGTAGCAATGTCGCATTGCCATCCGCCCTTACTTAGGGAGGACTCAGGGGGGGCAAATGTAATCAGTCCATCTTCATGCAATGATTTGAGGAACTGATTGCTAAAGAAGGGGTTGCCTTTGGTTTTCTGTTGTACCAGTTCTGTTAAAGGAACTGCCCGCTCCGGCGAACAATTTAGGGTATCTGCAATCAAGCAATTCAGAGAAAGGGTATTAAGGGGTGCTAATGTAATTTGATTGACTGTCCCCTCGGCTTTACGAATCTCATCCAATGTCAGCATTAAGGGATGTGTTGGATTCACTTCGTTATCCCGATAAGCTCCGATGAGTAACAGATAGCGCCCAGAAGCCTCGCCCATCAACAATTGCATCAACTTTAAGGAAGCAGAATCTGCCCATTGCAAGTCATCCAAGAAAATCACAAGGGGATGCTCTTTGGTGGTAAATACCCGGATAAACTTCCTAAATAGAAGATTGAAGCGATTTTGAGCCGCACTCCCATCTAGTTCGGGTACAGGGGGTTGCTGACCAATCAAAAGTTCTAATTCAGGAATGACATCAATCATCACCTGGCCATTCTCACCCAAAGCCTCCAATATTTTGGCTTTCCACTGCACTAGAGTGGTGGTACTTTCAGTGAGCAATTGCCGTATCAGATTCTGAAAGGCTTGCACCCACGCGGAAAACGGAATATCGCGTTTGAACTGGTCAAATTTCCCTTTGATGAAGTAACCTCGCTGCCGCACAATGGGTTTGTGGACTTCATTGACCACCGCTGTTTTGCCAATCCCCGAAAAGCCAGCGACTAGCATCAGTTCGATTTGGGATTCCTCAATCTCGGCGTCTTCTCTCCCAGCTACTCGATCAAACGCCGCTAATAGGGTTGCGACTTCAGCTTCTCTACCGTAGAGTTTTTCTGGAATAACGAAGCGATCGCAAATATCCCGCTCTCCTAGGGTAAACTGGCGAATGCGTCCTGTGTCTTGCCATTGCTGCCGACAGAGTTCCAAATCATATCGCAGCCCAAAAGCTGTTTGATAGCGTTCCTCAGCGGTTTTTGCCATCAATTTCATCACGATGTCATTCACCATCACCGGGATAGAGGGTACAAGCTGGATTGGGGCCGTGGGAATCCTGGCAATGTGACAGTGAACTAACTCCATTGGGTCGGTGGATTGAAAAGGGAGTTGCCCAGTCAATAATTCGTAAAAGGTAACCCCTAGCGAGTAAAAGTCTGTACGGTAATCGATTCCCCGATTCATTCTTCCTGTTTGTTCGGGGGACATATAAGCCAAGGTTCCTTCTAATACATTCGGATTTTGGATTTCCTGGTTCTGTTTGGGTAAAAGGGAGGAAATGCTGAAGTCTATGACTTTTACTGCTTTCGTTTCAGGGTTGATTAAGATATTCTGGGGTTTAATATCTTTGTGAATAATTCGGTTTTTAAACAATCCTTCAAGAGTTTGGGTAACCTGAATGGCGATGTTAAAAAATTCGCTGAGGGAAGGAGTTATGGGTGGTTGAGACGCCTCAGAGAATCCTGCTTGCCTCCTTTCTCCCCAGTCTTTGAGGGAAACGCCGCCAATATCTTCCATCACCAGAGCAAAACCATTATGGTAGTTGACGAGAGCGATGGGTTTAACCAGCCCTGGTAGGTCGAGATTTTTGGCGATCGTATACTGATTGCGAAACTGCATCAGTTCATTGAAACTAGGATATTCACTCTTGAGCAGTTTGATCACAATGGGTTTTTGGGAAGACTCACAACGTCCCCGATAAACCCTGGTTCTTGCTCCGTCGTAGAGTTGCTCAATAATGGAATAGCCGGGAATCGTTACCAAAGTGCTAGTCATGGAAAGCTTTTGTTCAGGATTTTCAGAAAAACTACAAAATATTTCCGCTGCACCCTTAACAGTAAATCAGGAAGGATTGCTCTTCTAAATACATATTGCAGCCAAAGCTGTAATACGCTATCAGTCTAAACTCAAATGAGTGGGGTAACAATGATCGGTTACTCTGAATTTTCACGCCATGAGGAAAAGCTCACTCTAAACCTAATCCCCCAATCTCCTTTCCTACTAGGGAAGGGGGAGAATTCTAAGCCACTCTCCTACAAGGAGAGTGGTTTCCCACATCCCGTGAAAAGTTAGCTGTTCATCCCCCAATTCAGAAGGGTTGAGAAACCTTCATGCCTCTTAGCATCACTAGAGCTTAACTTTATATTCTCTCGTGGTCAGATTTTATAGGCCTAAGCTCTTGTGCGGAAGTTTCTCCGTAATCCGTAAATAGGCGTAATTTACCTTCCACTTAGTGGAGGCAATCGAAACTTATTGGGTTGTTAAATTGAGAGTCTATCCGGTTGAAGCGCTTAAGGGCATTCCTGTGGCCTAGCTGATGGTAGCAGCAGAGTCAGGAAAAACTTGACGAAGAATATACTATTTGTAGTATTATTATTTCATTAATACTACAAAGCAGACTGGTAGAACCATATTGTAAGTGACGCCAGCGCTGCTTGATCGGGAGCATCATGGCAAAATTTTGGGATATCCTCAATTACTACCGACCTTACTGGGGCATCTCTATCTTTAGTATTACTGCCGCCAGTATCTTTGAAATTGTCGATCTCGTTGTGCCTTATGTAATCGGACAAATTCTGAACGTCTTGTCGGGACAAAGGTTGGATAAGCCTGTACAAGGTCTGGTGGAGAGTGTTGCGGCGGTGACCCAAAATCGCACCGACTCATTATTTTCCTTGGCAGTGCTATTGGGATTGATTTTCCTAGTGACCGTCGTGAGAGCGCCACTACAAGTGTGGCTGAGTAATTGGTTTCATTGGGCGATCGCACTTCGTGCCCGTCGCGATCATACCCAAAAAGCTCTGGAAAAGATTCTCACGCTTCCTCTGGAATTTTACGACGAAAACAACCCTGGACGAATTGCCGGACGAGTTGCCAGAGGGGTTGCCAACCACACTTGGACGTATCCAGAAATTGCAGGACAGCTAATTCCTAAACTCTTCCGAGTATTAGGCATCTTTGTGATGATCTGGTTGATCGAATGGCGCATCGCCGTGTTGTTTTTGATTTCCTTTATCGTTATCTTGAGCTTCAGCCTCAAAGACTTGATAAAACTGATAGCCAAAGAAGAAATCCTTGATAAACACCAGGAGAATACCGAAAGTCGCACGTCAGAAATTGTCACCAACATCAAAACCGTCAAAGCCTTTGCTACCGAGGCGTCGGAACTGAAACGACAGCGCGATCGCTTAAATCGTGAACTCAAGGTCGTCTTGTACAGCATCCATTTAGGTTACATCAAACTGGCTACTTGGCAAAGAGCCGTGATTCAGGTTTGTGTCTTTAGTGTACTTGCGCTGACCTTAATGGCAACCGTACAAGGACAGATTTCGTTGGGGCACTTTGTGACGACGTTAACGGTTTCCAGCATGGCGTATTCGGAGTTAGAACCGATTAATAACCTTGCCGAAGTCTTTGCGCGTCGTTATGCCTCGATACAGCGATTTCATGAGTTTATGGAACGCCCAGCGGGTAGGGATGCGGCGGGTATTGCTCTGTATGCAGAGGATAGGGCAAAGTCTTATGAATTTACCGGCAAAATCGAGTTTTCTAATGTGAGTTTCAGCTATGACTCCAGACGCCCAGTGTTACAAGATGTTCAGCTTTTAATTGAACCTTATCAAACCGTAGCACTGGTAGGGCGATCGGGTTCCGGTAAGTCTACGCTGGTGAAACTGTTGTTCCGGTATTTTGAACCCCAACAAGGTTGCATCTTGATGGATGGGATAGACATCCGTAATTTGGATGTTACAGGTTACCGGAAGCGGTTGGCGATCGTTCACCAAGAAGTGGATATCTTTAACGGCACACTGCTGAATAATCTCACCTACGGTAACCCTAAGGTTAGCTTTGCCAAAGTGCAAGAAGCTTGTCGTATTGCCAGAGTGGATGAGGTGATTGAGCAACTGCCCCAAGGGTACTACACCGTTGTAGGTGAACGAGGCGTTAGGCTATCGGGCGGACAACGACAGCGCTTGGGAATTGCTCGTGCGCTGTTGGTAGAACCTGATGTTCTGGTTTTTGATGAGGCGACTTCTAGCTTGGACTACGAGTCGGAACGTTCCATTCAGTTAGCGATGAGAAGTATCCAAGGTACCTGCACCACGATTATTATTGCCCACCGATTAAGTACGGTTCGGGATGCGGATAAAATTGTGGTTCTTGAGCAAGGACGAATTGTGGAAGTGGGCAATCATGAAGAATTGTTGCGCCACGAAGGAATTTATCGGCGTCTGCACTCGCTGCAAGAAACTGGTGAGCTGATTTAAGGCTGAATATCGAGTTGATGATGAGTTTCATGAAAATTTAGAGGTGGGGTTGGAGATACGAACACTTACCCAATACTTTTGACCACACCTCAACTCGACTTAGTTGAACCCCTGGCGTTCATCTCCACTCTCCCTGTAGGCTAAAAGCAGCCCAGTAATAGGGCTGGTATTTTAACATTGAAAGTTGCGCCTCTCTAAGTGCTTGAGCTGGTGGTAGCTTTTTCGTAAAGATTCCTTGGTAAAATTGTTGCATTAGTTCTGGAGTCGCTTCATCCTTCACGTTCCACAAACTGACCACCACCCGCTTCGCTCCAGCATACATAAAGCCACCGGTTAGACCGACCAAACCTTCTCCCTTAATTTCTGTTCCCAAACCCGTGTGACAGCCACTCAGCACAACTAGGTCGCTATTGAGTTTAAGATTGAAAGTATCTGGCGTAGCTAGCAAGCCTCTCTGCAATTCTCCCTGCTCATTAACGCCAGACAGAACTATCCCAGAACGCTCTGGATTCTGGCTGTCGAGTATGCCGTGGGTAGCAAAATGCAGAATACGATACGGGCTTAAATCAAGGTTAGTTACCGTCTGACGACTAGCTGCAAAATCGATGAATTTGTTTAGTCGAGCAGATGCAGGATTGGATTGAGAAACCAAGGAGAAAATCTGTTCGGCTTCTCGACGAGTACCGGGTAGGCGCGGATAAAATCTCTCTGGGTTAAGGCGTTGGTTGGCGTTAGGTGGCGTTGAGGACAGTTGCTCCACACTTGAAGTTACCTTACCACTGAGCCGCTCATCCTGTCGATCAAAGACTGGATCGGCAAAAACAGCTAACGTCTTCGTTGGAGAAGAACGCTTATCTGGATTTCGCCTGAGGTAGGTTAAAAGTGATGCCGAGGGAATGTTAACGATCTCATGGTTTTCCAGTAAGAACTTGGTGGGAACGGTATCGCTAGAAGCTCCTCCTGGTTGAGGAACTGGCAATGCACTGAAGGGAATGTAGTTGAGAATGCCATCACCTACAATCAATAAGCGTTTTCGTCCCAGTTGTTTAGCCACTGGTTCTAGCAGTATTCGACGGAGAGCCATACCAGCGGCGGCGGCGTTTTTTTCTTGTATTCTCTCGGCGGGTTCAGTCAAAAACTTGTAGAACTCACCTGCTGCTTTCTCTATGTCAGCTCGCTTGGGCAGTGAATAGGACGAGATGCCAGTTGCTGTCACAGCCCAAAGATAGCTGCGTTCCTCGCCTAGATCATACTCTAGGAGTACTGTATCGTCTGATAATTGCTTCTGGATCGTCGTGATCGCCTGGGTTTGGCTCTCCTCATTTTGAATACGGCGATCGCCTTTATTCAACAGTGCGCGGAGACTACGAGCGCGGGAATGCTCACTAGCTTGTAGTGCCTGTACATCATACCCCTTGGTGTGATTTTGATCATGTAGCTGCATCAGTAAATCAATGTAAAACTCCTGGTACTTTTGTTTTGAGGCAAAATAAGATGCCAAGTTAATGTAAGACTTGTAAACGTTTGGCTGCACGCTGGAAGGGTCAGGCGATCGCAGTTGGTGGTCGGGAAGTACTAAACCGAGAATTAGTCTTGGGGATTGGGACTCCAGGTTTTTCACTGACAAAGAATAGTAGAAGCGCTCTCGGTTATTTGAAGAGCTTTGTGGAGATTCGATACTATTCAGTGCAGCCTCGATCGAAGTTTGAGCCTGATGAAAATTGCCGTGCTGTCGCTCTACCTTGGCAATTCCAAAATAGGATTCAGCAGCTTGAGAAGAATCTCCTCCGGACAGTTGCAATGCGTGTTTGAAGGCATCGAGTGCAGGCTGGTACTGACCCGAATCTACGTAAGTTTGCCCAACGAGGTTGAGTGTGTCAGCCTGTCTGGAAACATTTCCACTAGCCTGCCACAAGCTCTGCGCTCGGTTAAAGGACTCTATCGCTTTCTCTTTTTGATTGAGGGCGGAAAGAACTTTACCAATCGAGTCGAGTGCTTCCGCCTGTTCTCGTTCATAGTCTGAACCGTCTGGCCACAACTTTAGTGCTTTGTTGTAAGAGTCAAGTGCTTGCTGTAGGGCTTTGTTGTCAGACTCAGGCGCTTGCTGTTCCTTACCTAATTCAAAATAGGCATTGCCGAGATTGCTCCGGAGAGTCGCTTCTACCCCACGATACTGAGGAGAACTTGGCCATTGTCCTAGCACCCGCTTGTAAAAGTCTACCGTCTGCTGTTTACTACTTGGATCGGAAGAAAGGATTTGCAAGATATTGCCCAATCTAGAATCTGTCGAAGCGGGTAAAGAAGCCATTAATTTTTGATGAACCTGATCATTGTAATTAGAGGCTTGTTCGTTTCGACCTGCATCCGAATAAACCGCACTGATCGCATGTAGAATTGCAGCATCAAATAATCCAAAAACACTTGTTCGCTCTTGGTTATTGTTGTTCCCATAGATTGGCTGCCACCATTGTTGTGCTTCGTTGTTATTGTTGTTTCCATAGAATGCTAACCACCGTTTTTGTGCTTGGTTGAGCGAGTCGAGAGCTTGCTGATAATCACCTAGCAAACGGTAAGTTTGACCCAGGTTAAGAAGCGTCATAACTTCCCCAATGCGAGGATTCATATTAGGTTTAGCAATCGTTTCTTGGAGAGTGCTAGAAACAAGTGAAACTAGCTCAGAATTAGAATTCACATCTAAATCGCCTAGAGAATCAGATTGTTTCTGGCTGATTTGCCATTGCCGCAGGGCTTGGTTGTAGAAGTTAAAGGCTTGTTCGCGATTGCCTAGTATGTAATAGGCATTGCCAAGATTGTTCAGCGCCAGAGCTTTTAGAGACGGTTTATCTAGCTTATCCAGAAACGGTAGAGCTTGGTTGTATAAATCGAGCGATTTCTGGTAATTGGCTGACGCTTCATAGACATCGCCGAGTCGGTTGAGCGTGAGAACTTCTAGGTCAGGTTTATTGAGGTTCTGAAGGATTGACAGCGACTGTTCGTAGAACTTGATCGCCTGTTCTCGGCTATTGGAAAATTTGTAAATACCTCCAATTCTATTGAGTGTAAAAACTTGTTGCACTGGATTTCTCATCAATTGGAGTGCTTCTTGATATTTGGCGATTGCTTGTGGCGGATGTTCCTGCTCTAACGATTCTGCTTCTTTAAATAATCTATTTGCTTTTTCCTGGCTCCTCTGAAGTTCTAAGTC
>NZ_DATNPA010000244.1:0-8556 GCF_036703385.1 Allocoleopsis sp.
AACAAGCCAAATTGCCTTTAAGAGAGGGGACTATCGCGTCGGTTCAGCGATCGCTGCCGCTTGGTCTAGCTCGTAAGGTGCTGCCTCTAGTACGTCATGGACTACGCGATCTTCTATGACTCAATAACTGGTACCAGATACGCCCCGCTCCAAAGCGCAGGCCAATCTAGCAATGGATGACTCTGCGCTTTGGCAACAGGTTAAGTGGAGGTAAGCAAGCCGTCAAGGGAAGCTTATAAATGTGCGATCGCACCGGAAGTGAGGGATTAGGGTTGGGCGAACCTTACTTGATTTCCGGGAGAGACTGTTGGGAAAGCCTTACTTGAGCCTTCGCTCCACTATTACCAACTTTGAAGGTTTTACATGACTGTAAGAATTTAGTAAAATTTCCTCCAATCTTGAGCTTTTTTATAACTGAATTAGCCGATTCACCGCAGACTAGCTTTAGGGCTGCGCTAAGCTTTGACACCTCGACTGTATCACTCGAAGAATTGGCCTGCATTGAAGCAATAATTTTAACTATTGTCTGCTCCAATTCCTCTTTGGAATTAATCCTTTTTATCGATGTATTGGAGCTAGGAGTCACAGAAGCATTCGCTGCTACATCCACTGGATTGGGAGCCGATGATGTAGTTTCATGTTCGCTTACAGGCAGAACTGAGTCTTGCTTTTGAGGTTCCACCAGCGAACGATTAACCCGATTCTCCTTGAGAGTGATAAGGCGTCGTTCTTGGAAAAGGGAAGTAACCGTTGATAATCGCGCTATTCGCTCAGTTAGAGATTCGTGTTCGGCATGGAATAGCTCATTAATTTTATCAATGAACTCTTCAAAAGAAGGGATTTCCGCTCCTATTGTTAAAGAATATTCCTGGCTTTTGCCCGTATTTCGGTTTTCAACACTCAGAATATTGTCTTGTCTACGCACTCGATAGACAGTTAGACCTTGGGTTTGTAATGAATTACACAAATGAGTCAATAACCAATCGCAAGAGCAGACAAAAACTTCTTTAGCCTCTGGGTAATGGGTTCTAATAGAGGCTCCCATCGCAATCATTTGAGCATCAGCACTGTTTTGACCCATCGGAACGTGGATTAGCTGATAGCCACGTTCATAAAGCTCTGCATCCAGCTTCCCAATAGCAGGGTTTCTCCAGTTAGCAAAAGCGATTTTAACTCGCAGTTGATAATTACTGATCTCAGCTAAGAATTTTTCCGTGTTGATGTCGAGTCTCAAGTTTTCTGCATCTAGCAGCAAAATCGCTGTTCCTCTAGAAGATTGAGTTGGGGTTGTGACCCAATCTAACGGCGACACCGATACTTCTGGAGGACTCGGCAGTGACGGTGATAAAAGTAATACAGGTTTAGCGTCTTCATTGGTAGCAACCTCTACTGCTTCATTATTAGTACTGGGTAGCTGTAAAGAAACCAAAGGAGCGAGAAACTGTCTACCACACGCTTTGCACAGATACCGTTGCTTGCTACATGAGCGCCCGTTTTTACGCAGTTGAGTGGATTCACATTTAGGACATTTCATATTAAAATTATGGCAAATAAAAATTATTATTTGTAGCTGCGCCTGAGCCCTAAAGTTACGACTACCAACAGTTCTAGGATTGTACGATTCGCTGACGCGATAGCTACTTCTGTCGGGCGCTGCCCGCCCGCTACGCTAAAGGATAAGGCTGTGCGATCGCTTTACGAGTCTTCACCTGAAGTTTTTCGTACTGCCACTTCCCACCCTTTCTCTGTCTGCCTGAGTTCAAAAGTTTTACATGACTGCAAGAACTGACTAAACTTGACGTTTAACTGCAACTTTTTAAGAACTATAGTAACGGATTGACTATATTGCCGTTGAAACTGAGTTCCTAGAATTGTGAGCGACATGTAGCTTTTTGGAGAGCGCTGCGTTGCTGTTTCAATTATTTTTGTTAAAATCTGTTCCAGCTCAGCTCGTGAACGAATTTCGGCAGCAGATTTAGCGTTGGCTTTAGGCTCAGCTTGTTGCTGAGGCTGATTAACCCTTGTTAAATTTGTGGGAGAGGGTTCAAATAAATTGATATAGAGTTCTGATTGAGCCGGAATTTGATGAACCACAAAATGAGCTGGATGCTCGATCAAAAAATCCCTTACCTTTTTGCTCGGTAAATGATGGGATACCACTTGACTGAGCAGCAACTTGTACTTCTCCTGAAACAAGCGGGAAATTCTCTCTAACTTGAGCCACTGATTTTTCGTTCGTTTTTGCTCAGCTTTAATCAACTCTATCAACTGAACCAAAAACTCTTCCAAGGATGGAATTTCCTGTATAGGTTTTAGAGAATAGGTTTGAGTTTGGTTCGTCTTACTGTTGAGAACTGTGAGATTTTCACCCTGTTTACGCACTAGATACACGGTTAGTCCGTGGGTTTGCAGCGTAGTACAAAGGTGAGTCAGAACACCATCGGATGAGCAGACTAAAACCTCTTTTGCCGTCGGGTAATGCACAAAGATAGACGAGCCAACGGTAGCCATTTTTACATCTGCACTATCTTTTCCAGCGGGTACATGAATCAGTTCGTAGCCCCGCCCATGAAATTCAATATCGTGTTTACCCATAGTGCGCCAATTGGCAAAGGCGACTTTGATCTGAATGGGATAAGTACAAACCCCCGCCAAGAACTTTTCGGTGTTGATGTCCAGTTGTAAGTTTTCGGCATCGAGCAGCAGGATGGCAATTCCTGGAGGAAGGGGCGTTAACTCTCTTGATGTCGGCAAGATCGATGCCTCGGCTGGCTGTGAAAGATTCAAAGTCACTGAATGGCTACTCTGTTGCAGCGGCTGAGTCAAAGAGGTAATGTGGGACATCAAGTTAGCGAAACTGGGTAACTCGAAATAGCTGGAAAACAGCAGCATTTGTAGAAATTTTTGCACTTTGCCAATCAGTGCGTCTCGTTGTTGAGCCTTACTGATTCCTGCACTCAGCTTGATCAGGAAAGCATCGCGATTTCGAGGTTCATGCCAGGGAATACTCCTGTACTTTTCCTTCAAAAATTCGGGCTGCTGTTGCTGAATTTCTAGGATGGCTTGATAAACACACAGACTAATTTCATCAATAACGACCAAATCATTTGCGGGTGTCACATTGGCGTTATCTAGCATGGCTGTCCCCAGTAAGTGATGCGTGAGGCGACTAACGTTGCGCTCCCCCGAAGTTTCTAGGAGGCGCTCTTACTGTTTAAGATTCCCATCATAATAGAAATGGCTTCATATTTCTTAATTCATCACTATGGCGAGAGACCTACGGGGATTCATCAAACAGTTGGAGGAACGAGGGCAATTGCGCCGAATTAAGGCTTTAGTTGACCCAGATTTGGAAATTGCGGAGATTTCT
The DNA here is from genome assembly GCF_036703385.1 of Allocoleopsis sp. Classification (NCBI taxonomy): domain Bacteria; kingdom Bacillati; phylum Cyanobacteriota; class Cyanophyceae; order Coleofasciculales; family Coleofasciculaceae; genus Allocoleopsis; species Allocoleopsis sp. The sequence goes on from NZ_DATNPA010000244.1 coordinate 3,371, forward strand.
AACCGAATGCTGGCTGCCGGTGGCCCTGCCTTGTTGTTTGAAAACGTGAAAGGGTCATCCTTTCCGGTGGGGGTGAACCTAATGGGTACCGAGGAACGGGTGTGCTGGGCGATGAACATGGAACATCCGCAGGAGTTGGAAACGTTGGGTAAGAAGCTGGGAATGCTGCAACAGCCGAAGCCGCCGAAGAAGATTTCCCAAGCTGTGGAGTTCGGGAAGATTTTGTTTGATGTGGTGAAAGCGAAGCCAGGGCGAGACTTTTTCCCGGCTTGTCAGCAGGTAGTACTTCAAGGAGATGCCCTAGATTTAACCCAATTACCGCTGATTCGTCCCTATCCAGATGATGCTGGCAAGATTATAACCCTGGGATTGGTGATTACCAAAGATTATGAAACGGGTACGCCCAATGTGGGGGTTTATCGGCTACAGCTACAATCCCGGAACACGATGACGGTTCACTGGCTATCGGTGCGGGGTGGGGCGAGGCACTTACGCAAGGCGGCGGAACAGGGGAAAAAGTTAGAAATTGCGATCGCACTCGGTGTTGACCCCTTAATTATCATGGCAGCCGCCACTCCTATCCCCGTTGAACTTTCTGAATGGCTTTTTGCCGGACTTTATGGCGGTTCGGGTGTAAAGCTAGCCAAGTGCAAGACAGTGGATTTAGAAGTGCCAGCCGATTCCGAATTCATTTTAGAAGGGACGATTACGCCAGGGGAGGTGTTGCCTGATGGCCCTTTTGGGGATCATATGGGTTACTACGGCGGCGTGGAAGATTCGCCGTTGATACGCTTCCAGTGCATGACGCACCGCAACGATCCCATTTATATGACGACGTTTAGTGGGCGTCCACCCAAGGAAGAGGCGATGATGGCGATCGCACTCAACCGCATTTACACCCCGATTCTGCGGCAACAAGTCACGGAAATCGTGGACTTCTTCCTGCCAATGGAAGCGCTCAGCTACAAAGCTGCCATTATTTCCATTGATAAAGCCTACCCCGGTCAAGCGCGACGGGCAGCCTTAGCGTTCTGGAGTGCCCTCCCACAATTTACCTACACCAAGTTTGTGATTGTTGTCGATAAAACCATCAATATTCGCGATCCACGTCAGGTGGTGTGGGCGATTAGTTCCAAAGTTGACCCAGTACGGGACGTATTTATTTTGCCAAATACGCCTTTCGATAGTTTGGACTTTGCCAGCGAGAAGATAGGGTTGGGGGGACGTATGGGTATCGATGCGACAACCAAAATACCTCCAGAGACTGAACATGAATGGGGCGCACCCTTGGAATCCGATCCAGATGTGGCAGCGATGGTAGATAGGCGTTGGGTAGAGTATGGATTGGCTGATTTGCAGCTAGGGGAAGTTAACCCAAATTTATTTGGCTACGATATCCGTTGATAGTTCTGGAAAGGGCGATGCTAGAGGAATCACAGCCCTTTTTCACAGTAGCCAAATTTTCTGTCTATGACAGAGTAGAGCAAACTGAATACATTTCCTGGAATGGTAACGATTGAGAGGTTGTATGGAAACAAAGAGACGACAAGGGTTTCGAGGGGCTTTACAGCGAAAAGGTTCAGTCGTTCCAGTCGTTTTTAAGCAGGTATTGTTGTGCGGGTTGTTTGGTTTTTTGATTTCAAGCGTTCACAATCTACGCAATTTGGGATTTTCGGTATCTATCCCACTGTGGGGAGGCGTCATTCCTACCATTGTCATTGCTTTATTGTTAGTGATTCGAGCCAAAACGGCTTATGAGAGATTTTTGGAAGGTCGTAAAAATTGGGGGGATTTAATCAACACAGTACGGAATCAGGCTCGTCAAGTTTGGGTGGGTGTTAGAGAGATTGAGCCAGCTGATCGAGCTAAAAAACTGGAAACTATCCGCTTATTAGTCGCTTTTACCGTTGCCAGCAAGTTACATCTCAGAGAAGAGCCTGTCAACGGTGAGTTAGAATATTTAATTTCATCTGAGCGTTATTTAGAGTTAAAAAAATTGACGAATCCACCGCTGCAAATTGCGTTTTGGATTGGAAATTATCTCCAAGAGCAATACAATCGCAAATGCCTGAATAGCTCTCAGCTGACGGCTCTGCATCAATTGCTCGATCAGATGGTCAATCATTTGGGAGCTTGTGAACGGATTATCAAAACTCCAGTGCCGCTAGCTTATGCGATTCACCTGAGGCAGCTGGTATTGATTTATTGCCTCTCATTGCCCTTTCAAATGGTGGGTGCTTTTCTATGGTTAACAGGGCCAATTGTGGCGTTGATTAGTTTTGCTTTATTGGGGCTTGAAGAAATTAGCCGTGAAATGGAAAATCCGTTTGGCTATGATGACAATGATTTGCCTTTGGATTTAAATTGTGACACAATGTTACATAATATTGAAGATTTAATATCTCAGGAACTGAGTTCAACAAATTGGCAGTTAACTTCAGTGAATTAGGGACTTTACTGGTCATTTAACTCAAGATAAGCCGCCCTTAAACCATGAGGGTAGATTCCCTTTTTGTAAAACCGTATTGCATTTGCAAGGTGACATGCTCCAGTAGGGAATTGTGTAGATGTGGAGGTTAACCCAAATGGGTTGGGGTGCTATTAACCGTCAAATTAGCAGCTATAACTCAATACCAAGCAATGATACGGATTGGAAGAAGCGGAATTGGTTTCGAGTTGCTTTACGGCTGCAAGGGTCAGTCATTTTTGCGATTCTTCCACGAGTAATATTGTGCAGTGCCTTTGGTTTTTTGATTTCTGTATTGCATGAATTGGGATTTTCTTTATCCTGGCCTGCACTGAGCGGCGTTGTTCCCAGTGTTGTCTTAGGTTTATTATTGGTTTTTCGCACTAATACGGCTTACGAGCGATTTTGGGAAGGTCGTAAACTTTGGGGAACGTTAGTCAATACTGTTCGGAACTTGGCTCGTCAGATTTGGACAGCGATCGCAGAAAATAAGCCACAAGATAGAACGGCAAAAGTAGAAACGCTACGCTTATTAGTAGCGTTTGCTGTGGCGACGAAGTTACATCTACGTGGAGAGCGATTAAACAGTGAGTTAGAAGCCTTAATGTCAGCCGAGCGGTATCAAATTCTCCAAACCATGAATCACCCACCTCTGGAAATTGCTTTTTGGATTGGAGATTATCTGCAAAAGCAGCATGAACGCCATTACCTGAATACCTATCAACTCGCTGCTATGCTGAAATTACTGGATATGATGGTGGATGTTTTAGGGAGTTGTGAACGAATCTTAAAAACACCTATACCCTTAGCTTATTCGATCCATTTAAAGCAATTGATATTATTTTATTGCCTCTCACTCCCTTTTCCAATGGTTAATGATTTACATTGGTGGACGGCGGCGGTGGTGGGTTTAATTAGTTTTGCTGTATTTGGGATTGAAGAGATTGGCATTGAAATTGAGAATCCTTTTGGTTACGACGCCAATGATTTACCCTTAGATACGATTTGTGCCACCATGCAACGTAATATTGAAGATTTAATTACACTTGCTCCTTGTGTGAGGCATTGGAAAACACATCGTTAAAATAGCGATCGCACCCTAAGCTGTCACGCTTTTAAATTGCTTGTTGAGACGGACGCGGGGACGGGAGACACACAGAGGAATTGACGGTTCGTTCCCTAACTCAACAATATGCAAATTAAATGCACAACAGCTTAGAAGCCGGTGTTTTAAAGAGCGATCGCACTAAGATAGTTAACTGGTCTAGAGGTGCCAAGTTGATTTATAGGTGAATTCCTACAAATATCAACAGTATTTATCCCGTTGCAGAAAGTCACTATCACTAACTATGACATTGGAGCAACTTATCGGCTGTAGAGTTGGGTGAGTTCTAACAGGCGATCGCTTAATTCCTCAGTAAGCAGTTCAGAACTTTCATACCGCCAACGCCAGTTACCAGCGTTTACACTGGGGTCGTTCATTCTCCCACTATTATCCAAACCTAAAATATCTTGCAATGGGATGATGGCTAAATCAGCGATTGAAGCTAAAGCCATACGAATGAGAACCCAATTAATTTCCTCGATTTCTTCAGGAGTCGAATAACCCAGGTACTTAGCCAGAAATTCCTTTTCTTTAGGACTGGCTTGCTGCCACCAACCCAGGGTTGTATCGTTGTCGTGAGTACCGGGATAGACCACACAGTTTTTCACATAGTGGTGCGGTAAGTAAGTATTGTCAGAGTTATCACTAAAGGCAAACATCAAGATACGCATACCCGGAAACTCAAAGCGATCGCGTAATTGTTCAACTTCTGGTGTGATTATCCCCAAATCCTCTGCCAAGATGGGTAAAGTCCCTAAACTGTTGCGGAGAGTTTCAAAGAACTCTGCATCCGGCCCTTTAATCCACTCCCCATTGATCGCTGTTTCTTCTCCTGCTGGCACTTGCCAATAGGCTTCAAATCCTCGGAAATGGTCAACGCGAACTAAGTCTACATATTGCAAGGTTGCCTTAAATCGCTCAATCCACCAAGCATGATTTGTTGCCTGCGATCGCTCCCAATTGTATACAGGATTTCCCCATAGCTGCCCCGTCTCACTAAAATAATCGGGAGGAACGCCTGCTATAAATGCAGGTTCAAAGGTTTCTGGGTTGAGCTTAAAGATTTCTGGATGTGTCCAAACCTCTGCGCTATTATGGCAAACGTAAATCGAGACATCGCCAATGATTTTAATCCCTTTGTTATTGGCATAGGTGCGTAGATTTTTCCATTGTTCAAAGAACTTAAATTGCAAGAATTTGTGGTACGCGATACTGTCTTTTAACACCTCAGCTTGGGCTTTGAGGGCAGAGGGTTCTCGTCTTGCGAGCGCTCTTTCCCAACAATTCCAAGCTTTGCCCGAATTCGCCTCTAGCAATGCCATAAATAGAACGTAGTCATCGAGCCAACTCGACTGCTCCTGACAAAACTGTTCAAAGTCACTCTTGTGTTTCCCCGTTAACGATTTCTGGAAGCGATCGTATGCCAGTTTGAGGAATTTGGCTTTGTGAGGAATGACGCGATCGAAATTGACTCTATTAGGAGTTACGTCTACACTTGGCGGTAATGGCGTCAGCTCCTCTGAGTTTAATAAGCCTTCTTCTGCTAACCAATCAAGACTGATGAGCAGGGGATTTCCGGCAAAGGCACTAAAGTTCATAGTGTAGGGCGAATGT
>NZ_DATNPA010000245.1:0-3594 GCF_036703385.1 Allocoleopsis sp.
CTGGAATTAGTATTAGTCACCCCTTACGCTCCCCCCATTCGCCGCACCGTTGCCGTCAAGAAGTCAGAACTCAACCAAACCATTGTAGACTTCCGTACTGCATTAAAAAATCCTAGCTTTGATGCCAAAACCCCAGCCCAAAAACTCTACAACTGGCTAATTAAACCCCTAGAAAATGACCTCACTCAAGCCAAAGCCAAAACCATCATCTACGCTCCAGACGGACAACTGCGATATATTCCCCTCGCAGCCCTCTATGACGGCAACCAATGGTTAGTACAACGCTTTGGCATTAACAACATCACTGCCCTCAGCCTTACAGACTTCAACACCAAACCTCAACCTAAATTACAAGTCTTAGCCGCTGCCTTCACCTCCGGTAGTTATAACGTCCAAGTCGGGAATGAAACCTTCAGTTTCTCTGGGCTAAAGTATGCCGGAGTTGAGGTAGAAAATCTCGCCAAAACCGTCTCCAGCACAACAAAAGTTCTAGATAAACAATTCAACCAAGGTACAATTCTTCAAATGAATGACTACTCGGTTGTGCATTTAGCGACTCATGCCGCCTTCGTTACCGGACAACCAGAGCAATCCTTTATTCTATTTGGTGATGGTAGCCGCGCCAATCTCCGAGATGTAGGAAGCTGGCGTTTACCGAATGTGGATTTGATGGTACTTTCCGCTTGCGAAACTGGTTTAGGCGATAAGTTGGGAGATGGGAAAGAAGTTCTTGGCTTTGGTTACCAAATGCAACAAACTGGAGCAAGAGCTGCAATTGCTTCTTTATGGACAGTTGATGACGGCGGAACCCAAGCCTTGATGGATGCCTTCTATGCCGCGCTGGAAAATGGCAACACGACAAAAGCCGAAGCCTTGCGGCAAGCTCAAGTGGCACTGATTACTGGCGATTACAAAGTCTTGGGCGAACAGCGAGGATTGGGTGTGCAGAAACGCATTAGTAGTAGTCTACCGCCAAAAGTGAGTAGCAGCCTCAGCCATCCCTACTACTGGGCACCGTTTATTCTGATTGGTAATGGGTTGTGAGTTTGCCAATGAGCGTATCTTGCCAGCTTGTAGGTGAATTACTGCGTGAAGTGAGTTGTCATTTGGATGATGTAAAGGCTATGCCTGAGGTTGGTCTTTAATATTATCAACCAAGACGGACGGAGTACCTGTCGTATGCAAAAAATGGGGTTAAGAAACACACTATTTGCCACCCTAGGTTTAGGATTAGCCCTAGGAGCGAACGTAGCACAAGCGGTGATTTTTGACCGAAATGGCAATAAGTTGCCCGATGCTGAGGTTAACTCTTCAAAGGTAAATTGGGAAATTTTATCCGTTGAAAAAGGCAGAAATTATAACGGTATTGGTTTGCTTGAGCAAAGCTCTTATGGAATTTGCACAGCATTTTTTGTCGATACTCAGGGAAGCGAGCAAGCACCTGCTTATGCCGTCACCAATGGTCATTGCTATGATGGTTCTACCTTTCCCAGTCCCCAAGAAATCTTGATTAATCAGCCTTCTAATCTAATTTTTAAGTTGAATTACTTTCAAGATGGAATCAAACGAGTTCGTCCGGTTCGGGTTCAACGAATTGTTTACGCAACGATGAAAGGGACTGATATCACTGTGTTGGAACTGGATACTTCTTTTAAGCAATTAGTGAAAGAGGGATTTACTCCGTTGAAAATTGAGCAAGTTCCTGCTCCTGTAGGAGAGCCTGTCGAGATTCTTGGGATTCCGCTGAGTGGTATGGAACCGTCTCAGAGTTTCCTGCACCGTGCGGTTTGCGAAGTTGGACAGTCTGTCAATCTTCGAGAGGATGTTTATCAGTGGGAGAAATCGATTCGCAATCGTTGTAGTCTGGTAGGGGGAATGTCAGGCTCTCCTGTTGTGTCTCTCCGCAGTAATCGCGTGGTTGCGATCGCTAACACAGGAGTCGATGATGATGCTCTCTCACAACCCCAGTGCAGTCTGAATCGTCCTTGCGAAGTTTCCAGGGATGGCAAGGTTACTACCTTGGCTCATGAAAATTATGCGCAAAGGGTCAGCGATATCCCGTCCTGCTTTGATCAGAAGGGAGTTTTTAATTTGAATCTTCCGTCTTGTCGGTTAGAGAAGCCTTAATAACTAAAAATTTGGAATAGGAATTTTGATTTTCCATTCCCAAATTTAAGAATCAGAAAACTAGGGATTTATGAGCGCGTATATACAGTCCATCCTGGCAGTTCATCAACTGTGACTTGTTTAGAAAACTCAGGCAAATATCGCAGAGTATCTTCAATTACCAATTTTTCAGTAAAAGCCACATATTTAATATGAGGAGGAATGTAAGCCCTAAAATTTTGATTGCTTAAGTTAAATCCTGCAATCTTCATATCATATAATCCGTAGGCTATATGATAAAGCTTGCCCTCTGCCATTAGACTCGATAAAGGATTCCAGGGAAAATAAGCTTCTCCAGGATGTTTTTTGGCAAATTCGTAGGCTACTTGTTGTGGATTATTGGCTAGTTTAGGTAATCTTGCAAAAATAGAAGTTAGTTCAGGAATTTGCACAGAGCTTAGAGCTATAATCATTATAAATACTATCAGTTTCACCGCTTTTTGGGTCAGTTGTTTATAACGAACTGTAGAATCAGAAACCGTCTTGATTAGAACCAGATTAGTAGCTGTAATTAGAAAATAAAGTGTAAAAGCATAATTGTTTACATTTCCACCTATTTTGACTAGGGCTAATAACAGAGTAGGCACCATAAAGAGGGCAATCATGACAAGCATTACCCAAGGATTGTCTCTAAACCAAATTTGGATTTTTTGGGGTTCTTTGTTTGAAGAGAAATAAAGTTGATAACAGATAAATAATATAATTATTATGAGAAATCCTATAGAGTAATTTATAAGGTTCTGAGTTAATTCAATCAAAGATAATAAACCCTTCAGACTCCATGCAGGGACTAACCCTGTATCCAAACCTATCCAGGGTTGGTGGCTTGGGATGATGAGCATGTTAAAAATTAGCGCTTGAGAGTCAGAAAAAACCAAAATAAGTGATGATATAACTAAACCCGAAACACCAATACATAAAAGGTAACGGATAAAGCAATTGATTCCATTAGCTAATAAAATATAAGTTGGCAGAGCAAATAATATAGGAATGGTAGTCTGTTTAGTCCAGACCGCCAGTACAGAAAAAGTAGCTGACAATAGAAGAGAAACAATACTATTGTTACGCTTTCGATAGTAAAGAATTGCACAAGCAATTGCACAGAATCCTAGTGCCGGAGCATCCGAGTGGATCATAAAAGCACAGGAACTCAGAGGAGAAAGATAAGTTGTTAATACACAAAAAAGAATAAAGATATAGCAAGCAAATCTTAAATTATTAATCTTGCTAGGATGTAAATGCTCACCTATATGTAACCAAAATACAGGCAAAAAGTAAAACAAAACAGTGAGTAATTCACCTATCAGAATGGCAATAGTCGGTGACTTAGCTAGAGCAGCTGGTAAATAGGATAAGTAGTGTACTGGACCGTACATTGTGTTAAGTACAGGTCCACTATCCATCCCATAATATATGTGATATCCGTAA
>NZ_DATNPA010000246.1:0-14909 GCF_036703385.1 Allocoleopsis sp.
GCTAGCGCAGAAAAAAGAAATTTTCTTATTGACGCATCCCCCAAAAGGATTATAATAGAAGGTAACTATACAGAATTTACTTATGATAAGCCCCCGCAAGCAGGACGCAAGCGGGGATTATTTTTGTCAAGTTGCACGATCTTCATCAAGTCTTTATCGAATAGGGGGTGACACCCCTCACCCCCTAGCGGCATAATAAGAGTATAGATGCACCCTGATAATCGAGAGAGTCACAAATGCGACTCTCTTCTTTATTTTTCCATGAATGTACGAGGGTGCCTAACAGTCTCTCAACTCTCAGGCGATCGCTCCAACTATCTAGTGCAGCGTGGCATAAATAACTATCCAGTGGAAAAAGGTTAAAAAGCTTACTGTTCTGATTCGTACAACTGAGCAACGAATCAAAGACTTACAAGAGCATCTTCAAAACAGTGACCTTTAGGAGTAGGGTGCGTTAATAACGCACCCTAGAGTTAACTTACTCTCCGGTAATCGAAAGCTCTTCAACCCAGACTCTTGGACAAATACCTCCAGGAGTCAGTTCGGCTTCTTTTTCCAGGAAAATAATCGACTTGAGGAGTTCCAAAAAGTCTCCCGCAACCGTTGCAGATTCAATACTTATCCGTTCTCCCTTGTTAATCATCCAACCATCAAACGGTAAGGAGAAAGAACCTTGCAAAGCTTGTACTCCGGCATGAAGTGCCTGTAAATCATCTATAAAAATCACATTCTCCGCCGTTTCAAGGCTATATTCTTGCTCAGCGGCAACTCCGGGATAGACATGATAAAAGTGTGGGCTAACGGTTACTTTAGCACCAATATTTCCATGTCCAGTTGGTTTCTGGTTCATCCGTTTTGCTGTCCCCACACTGTGAAGAAAATTACTCAGCGTACCATTCGTAATTAACTCCACGCGACGGGTTGGTGTACCTTCTCCATCAAAGGTAGTTGCTGTTACGTTATCGGGATGTCGCGCATCGTCAGCTACACAAAGTAGAGGTGAGGCAATGGACGTTCCTAGAGATTCCGCAGTAGAAAGGCTTTGCTTGTCGAGAATACTCTGAGCATTGAAAAGATTGGAAAAAGCACCCAGCAAGCTCAAAAATGCCTCAGGGGAGAAAACAACTCGATATTTGCCTGACTTGACTTTTTCGTAATTCAAGTGGCTAATCGTTTTTTGGGCAGCTTCTTTCAAACAACCCGGAATATCAAGGTCATCTAAACTATGGCTGATTCTAAATGCTCCAGCGCTGCGAGGCTTTTTTCCTTCTTCTTCGGTTTTGCTGTAAAGATAGATCGAAGCGTAGGAGCGAGATTCCGTCCTAACTGCGTCGTCGCTATTGAGATAAAACCGATCTAAATCTCTTTGAGATAGTCCGTTGTAAGGTACGCCTTTAATCGCAGGATGTGCGTCAAGGAGTTCTTTCTCTGCATGAATCAGCTTGTCGATTAATTGTGAGACTGGAGCCTGTGCTGTTTTATTCTCAGAGCTATCCTCGATAGGGATAGAGGCTTCGGGGCTAAAATCAGGTACATGTTCTTTTGCCCCAAAGAAACTGGCCTCATAAGCTGTTTTTAACGCTAACTCTAACCCCTCTTGGTTGACATCTGTTGTGCTAGTAACTCCAACTGTATTCTCGTCATTCCAGACTCGAACAATCACACTAGAGCGATTAGACGCTTTAACTTGTTTCGGCTCTCCCTGATCAACTTGAACACTGTTTTCATCAACGGTTGAGCCATAGATGTCAAATTTTTTGATGCCTAGTTTACTAGCGCTATCCTTGGCTTGAGTTGCAATATCGTCAATCTTTGGCATAGTCAATTTTAGATTTTGGATTAATTGATTTTAGATTTTAGATTTTGGATTGGGAGTTGTGGGCTTTAGCTCGTAGGGTTTTGATTGAGGCAACGGTCATAGCTATAATTTCGTTAACCTCTAACATTAAGCTTTTCAATTTATCAGCAGAGACTAATTCAGACTCAATAAGAAGCTCTATCCAATAAAGACTTTCATCCGCTTCCTCTTCGACTATGCTGAGTTTAGCTACGACATCAGCTAATGATTTTCCCCGACATGCCGAGCGATAGTTAGCGCCGATAGACGTAGCTGAACGAAGCAACTGCTTGCCAATTACATCCGTAGTTCCGCTGTGTGGAAGTGCCTCCACTAGACGAATCACTCGCAACCCCATTTGCTTGGTTCGACGCTTAAACTCCAACTCATTCACAATCCAAAATCCAAAATCTAAAATCCAAAATTGTTAGCGTCCACCGACCGTAATTGAATCAACCTTGATGTGTGGCTGTCCTACCGTCACATAAATGCTGCCACTGACAGAACCACAGAAGCCAGCCGCTAATCCTAAGTCTTGAGAACACATGGAAATCTTGTTCATGATTTCTGTTGCTTCCCCAATGAGAATGGCTCCCTTGAGCGGTTTGGTAATCTTACCGTTTTCAATGAGGTAAGCTTCATCCACCCCAAAGTTAAATTGCCCTGTCGCTCCTACGCTACCACCGCCCATTTTTTTGCAATAAATGCCTTTGTCAATGGAGGCAAATAAGTCTTCGTTGGTGTAGCTTCCGGGGGCAATGTAGGTATTCCGCATCCGAGAAGCCGCGGCAAACGTATAGTTCTGACGACGCCCACTGCCCGTTCTGGGGTGTCCGGTACGTGTAGAACCTGCGCGATCGGCTAAGAAGTTTTTGAGAATCCCGTTTTCTATTAATAGGGTTCTTTGTGCAGGCATTCCTTCATCGTCCATGTCAATCGTTCCGAAGGCACTTTCAGAGCGCCCTTCGTCCCAGGCGGTTAGACTTTCATGGGCAATTTTTTCGCCTTTTTTATCGGCAAATGGAGTCGTTTTCTTCTCAATTTGAGTGGTTTCCAGAAGGTGTCCACACGCTTCATGGAAAATGACTCCACCAAACGAATTTGCCATGATGATGGGATAACTGCCGGATTCAACGTAATCCGCATAGAGCATTTTCCCGGCGGATTCAGCAACGTCTTCAGCTGTAGACTTATAGTCCCACGATCGCAAAAATCCTGGCTCACTCGTACTACCCACACGCTGGTTAATCGATGAGCGATTGGCACCGTCAGCACATAGAAGGTTATAGCCTACCGATTGCGTGATACGAATGTCACGCGCAAATGTCCCATCACTGGAGGCGACTAACACTTCTTGCCAGTCGCGGAAATAGGTAGCACGTCGGGATTGGGCGTGACTGGCTTTCCGCTTCAGCTGCTGATTGGCATCGAGCAGGACTTCGCCCATTTCGCGCATGGAACTACATTCAGAAAGCCACGTATCCTTGCCTCTTTTAGTAGCGTAGTCTCTGAGCAGTTCCAGGTTGATTTCTGGAATATGGGCGTTTGGTGCGGGGAGTTGTAGTCCCTGGATCGAGAGGGCTTTTTCCAGAGCCGCTTTTAGCCCGGAAAAGGACAGATCGTTGGTGCTAACATAGCAGTCAGCATTGCCGCGAAACACTCTCACACCCGCACCCGTAGAAAGGCGGGGTGAAATACTGGTGATCGCATCGTCTTCAGCGAGACAGCTGATGAAGTTTACCCGCTCTAAGAAAAATTCAACAAAGTCAGCGCCCGCAGCGCGTCCGAGTCCCAATAGGGTTGCTAGGGGAGCTTCCCAGGTTTCATCGAAGCGATTGGTTGTAGAAGTATATTGAAGCGTGGGCAGTTCTTTCGTAAGCAGGAGGTGCATGAGTAGTCTCTTATAGGTGCGATCGCGAGCTTTGCTAATCAAGGAACTGGAAGGGATTGGGCGTGTGACCACAAGCCGGAGATGAGCCTGTGGACAGAGCCTGTACTGAGACTCTAGGGTTCCCAATCCTGATTCATCAAGCCCCAATTCCTCGTAAACGAATTTTTACAATTTGTTTTTAGTCTAACAAATCTGTAACAGCCACCTCGACCAAGACAGTTTTCTGCTTTTTTAATAGTTTTAATACTTGTAACAGTTATTCTGAGCAAACATATCCTGTTCAACAGTTATAAATGACGTTAAACCGCCACCCTCTCAATTAGGCGTAGAATAACAATCATCATCCCAAATACGGATTTGAGCCCAAGTATAGATTTATACATAGAATTTTAACAAAAATTTCCTTCTTTTAGTAGAGTTAAGGCAACCGATTAGCAATTAGCATCTACCTCGTTAAGAAATTAATCGCCCATTTTTTGTGAAGGATGTCTAACAGCCTGAGCTGTCGTGTACCTCACGGCGGCGGCTGTTGCTATGCTTGCTCATGCCATTGATTAACCCAAATTTTACTGGTGCAATTCCACAGAAACGTCTCGGCTGGCTGCTCGGCGGTACACTACTAGTATTCGCCGCTACTACTTTACCCGCAGCCGCCAACGTCACCATCGTCCAAGAAGACTTCAGCGATGCAACTTCCTATGGATGGACGAATGGTGGAACACTTCCCCCTTGTTTAACCGCCACGGGCTCATCTCCACAAGGGTCAATTCCCAACTGTCGTGCAACGTCCGATCCTCCTGGAGCGGGAGTACTCAGGTTGACGACCAACACAACAAACCAACGAGGTTTTGTTTTTTACGATTATGCGATTCCCTCGAATCAAGGCTTGGTTATCACCTTCGATTACTTTGCCTACGGCAGTGGAAACACTACCCGCTCTGGAGCCGATGGGACAGCCTTCTTCTTATTCGATGGCAGAACTACAACACCGGCTTTAGGTTCAACCGGGGGTGCCCTTGGCTATGCCCAAGAGGTCAGTAATACTGCCAATGAAAATGGGCTAACGAATGCCTATATCGGTGTTGGAATCGATGAGTTTGGTAATTTTGCCAATGACTTTGAAGGACGGGGTAATGGTTGCCCCACCCGCTCTCCTTTTGGGAGCGGTCCAGGGTTGTCGTCACCCGCCCAACAGGTGAGAGACTCCGTAACCGTCAGGGGGCCGGGTAGTGGGTTAACGGGCTATTGCTACCTAGGCACATCCGGAACCTTGTCTACTCGACCGGGTGGATTCAGCCTTGATAACCCGGACGCAACTTCGCGCACAGCCCCAAACACCAAAAGGAGAGTTAGGGTTACGCTCAGTACCAATAACACCATCACCGTGGAAATAGACCCTACCGGGACAGGTTCAGCCTATCAAACCATTTTGAACGGTTTCCCAGCTCCACCCAACCGACCCGATAGTTTTAAGTTTGGTTTTGCGAGTTCGACTGGAGAAGGGATAAATTTTCATGAACTCATCAATGTGCGGGTAGAAACCATTGCCACGCCGCCTCTACCAGACTTAGCCATCACCAAGACTCACTCCGGTAACTTCCTTCAAGGCCAAACCGGTACCTACACCTTGCGAGTACAGAATCTGCCAACCGCTACGGGACCGACCTATGGCCCGGTAGCGGTAACAGATACTTTGCCTGAGGGTTTCAATTTTGTCTCAGCTACAGGCAATAACTGGAACTGCTCCGCTGTGGGACAACAAGTTACTTGTGTATACAATGGCTCTGCTGTTAATCCCGGCGGCACTCTGCCAGACATCACGCTCAACGTTAACGTAACCTCACCCCCCGGCAACTACTCTAACCAAGCTGTAGTTTCCACGACAGGGGATAGTGATGAGACGAATAACACGGTACAAGATGCAACCCTAGTTGCCACTGTTGGGGCTCCTAATCTGCGTCTGGTGAAGCGAATTACAAATGCCACAAGAGGCGGCGTACCACTAGCAGGGATTAATTTCGCTAGCTTTGTGGATGACCCCGCTGATGAGAATGATAATGCACCGGGTTGGTCTCAACTCTTGCCAGTGGGACTTTATAATCTGGGGCTTGACTATTCTTTAGAAAGTAACGATGAAGTAGATTACACCATCTATTTTCTCTCGGATGGGGGTAGCCCAGTTACTAACGTCAATTTCTGTGATTTGATTCCCAAAGGCACAACATTTGTTTCCGGCAGCATCCAGGCATTGAATGGAACAACTCTAAGAGAAGGGACTTTCTTCTCACCCTTGGCTCCGTTGCCTGCGGGAAATTCCTGCTCGAACCAAACCAATCCTGAGGGAGCAGTCCTTGTGAATTTGGGAGATATTTCTAATGTACAAGGGAGTAATTTTGGTTCGATCCGCTTCCGCGTCAAGATTAACTAGAGCGGTAGTTTCTGCAAAATCCAGGTTGACTACCTTGTTTAGGGGAACCTAGGCCTGTAGTCAATCTTAAATCTGTAGGGTGCCAGGACTTACGCAGCTAAACCATCTATAGCCGATTATGGTGCGTTACGCTACGCTAACACACCCTACTGACGATTAATCTTTACTTGATAAAAAAACTCTTAATATTTATTATATTACTGCCGATTCTAACATTTTTATACTTCCTTGATTGGCATCAATTTCTACATCCACCCCAAGGGGGATCGTGAATTTATCTTTGATATGACCAATCATCGAACCAGACCAAGCCGGAACACCTAAGGGTTGAATATGGTCTCTCAATACTTGCGTTAAGCTTAGTGAATCTTCGTTATCTTTTGGGATACAATTAGTACATTGCCCAAAGACAAAACCAGAAATTTGTGGTAATATTCCTGCTAATTTTAACTGGGTTAGCATTCGGTCTACTCGATAAGGGTCTTCCCCAATTTCTTCCACAAATAAGATGGTTTGTTTCCAAGAAGGTAGGTAAGCTGAACCCACCATCGCGGTAAGTACGGATAAGTTACCGCCAACTAATTTTCCACGTGCTTTTCCAGGAGTAATAGTCTCTACAACGATTGAATTAGAAGTCAAATTGTCGCGGTTAGGACTTGGATTTTTTAGGGTGGCAGCTTCCCCGTTAAACAGAATGCGCCGAACATAATCCACTGTAAACGGATTCCAGGTTGACGTTCCTACAGCTCCATGAAAGGTAACGATGCCACTGCGGGCGTAAATGGCTAAGAGGAGTGAGGTAATATCGCTATAGCCCATGAGAATTTTAGGAGAGGCGCGGTAGCGATCGCACTCTAGGAGTGGCAAAATCCGATTACAACCCCAGCCTCCCCGCATGGCGAGAATTGCTTGAACCGAGGAGTCGGCAAACATGGCATTGACATCAGCCGCCCGGTTAGCATCCGTTCCTGCGAGATAGCCGTAGCGATCGAGGATATGCGCCCCCAATTTCACCTTTAACCCTAGCCCTGCTAAGGTTTGCTTGACCTGTTCGATATCTTTTGCGTCAATCGGACTTGCAGGGTTGATTAATCCAACGGTATCGCCCACTTTTAAGCGGGGTGGTTTCAGAATTGTTTTCGGGGAGGGATACCCTTGGGCGAGAGGTGGCAACTGCGTGGCGAATGCAGTCAGTCCAACAGTTTTGAGAAAGTTTCGGCGATTAATAATGAATGACAAATGACCAAGTCCAAAGATGGATACAAGCCCCTGGATTTATCTCCCAGATAAAAGTGAGGAAGTCAATCCAAAATCTAAAATCCAAAATCCAAAATCGAATGACCAATAACTAATGACTATTAACAGTATCCAGCAGTGCTTTGAGAATAAGATAAGTAGAAGTCGCACCGGGGTCTTGATGACCACTGCTTCTTTCGCCTAAATAGCTAGCCCGTCCTTTCTTCGCCACTAGAGGAATTGTGCTTTTCATGCCTTCCTCAGCGGCGGCTACGGCTTTTTGTAAGGCTTCTGGCGTACTTGCACCTTGTGCGATCGCATCCTTAAAAGCATCTATGGCGGGGGAAAGGGCGTCCAACATGGTTTTATCACCCAAGTTTGCCTTACCGCGTTGCACAACACCATCCACTGTGGCTTGGAGGAACGTTACCATATCTTCATCCGTGAGCTCCTGCTTACCCGTTACGACTGTACTCGCTCGCAGAAAGAGCGTACCGTAAAGTGGCCCACTAGCACCACCCACAGTAGAGATGAGAGTCATGCTAACCGCTTTGAGGATACTCCCGATATCCTTATCTGCAATACTAGGCAACTGTGCGATCGCCTTTTGAAAACCCCGATTCATATTAATGCCGTGGTCAGCATCGCCAATTGCAGCATCGAGTTCCGTCAGATAATCCTTATTCTGCTCTAGAACTAATGCCACAGCCTGCAACCACTGTAATATTTGTTCTTTTGTTACCATACTTCACAAAGCGTTTCACGATCTAGACAGGTTTTGCCTATCTTCGCATCTGGAAGGCTATGGATTGAGTAGATTTCTGACAAAAATCCTACTTGAGGCGGAAGAAAGAATGCGGTGGTTTTCCTTTAAGCTGCTCAAGCCTCTAAATCCTGCGTGCTGATTCAGCTCTCGACGCCTACATGCTGTAAAACGTTGAATCACCTCTTGTCTAAAGTGATTGAAAACTCACCGCTTCGTTGCTACTCTTAAGTTATCTAACATTTTGTAAAGAAATTACCCTCAGAAGTCTCTCAAGGGATGAATATTTGATGAAATTTGCCGATGTGTTTTCGGGAGAATGGCTAGAGCAGTTTTCAGGGAGTATCTGAGACGGAATGTTTAGGCGATCGCTCCAGGGATAGATTTTTGCGTAAGTCTTACATTTTGCAGTGATAGCTCAGTATGCGTTCTATGTATGGTCGCTCTATGACACCTGTAAAACTGTTACCTACAGCCCTCTATGAGTTATTTGCTAGTGCTAGTGTTTCTGGTCGTCTAACACTGGCTGACCGTTATGGGCTAATGGCGGCACTCTTGGAAGATTCGCTTCTAGATGATGAACTCTGCGTGATCAATCGACTCCTTTATGGTGTGCGTAAGGGACGAATTTCTGTGGTTGATGATATTTCTGCTGTGTTGTAGTAATGCACCAATCAGACTGTGAGTTTCCAGCAAAATCGACGCTTTCGCTACCGCGTTCCTCTTACTCTTCACGCAGAACTCTTTCTCCACAACAAAAGGTTGCCGTCTGCCAAGCGCATAGCGTCGGTTTTAAGTCCCCGAAATATTGATGGTCGTTGGATTTGATGGTGAAACGTAGACGCCTAGCGGCTTGCCGAAGCGTCCCAGTCTAGACACAGCGATCGCACAGAGAGACAAAAGAGATATTTTCCCCAATTCAAAATATTATTAGTGGTGATTAGCAAGTTAGTTAGAAGCTGACTTGTGTGTTATTTTTTGACATACCTGCTAATACACAATGGTTAAATTTGTCTTACTCATTTCGATACTACTTAATATATTAATTTTAGGGCTTGGCAGTATTTGGGTGTACTCAAAAGGCGGAATGCCTTATATAATTCGTAAAACTTCCTTCTTACAAAGTGCAGCATCGAGAGCCAAGTTTATGTATGACAGTCCTTATTACTGGGAGAGAAAAAGCCACTTCGAGACTTTACCTAAATCCGAATCAGATATAGTGTTTTTGGGCGATAGCCTCACTAATTGCTGTGAATGGCATGAATTCTTTATAAATGTTCGCCTCAAAAATCGAGGAATTTCTGGGGATACTACCAACGGAGTCTTAAACCGGATAAATGAGGTGATTGAAACCAAGCCCAGGAAGATTTTTATTATGATTGGCATCAATGATTTAAATCAAGGTGTTAAGGTTGAGGATGTTTTCAATAACTACAGAATAATTTTGAAAGTTTTTCAAGAAAAAGTCCCACAATCAGAAGTATTTATCCAAAGCCTTTTGCCTTTAAATAATCAAAAATTCTCTAATAATGGGGTGAATTATAAAATTATTGAGCTTAATGTTAAATTAAAAGAATTAGCGCAAGAGTTTTCATGTCACTATATTGATTTATATTCTTCTTTTTTAGATAGTAATAATCAACTAGACGAGCGATACACAATAGATGGCATACATTTGAATGGCCAAGGCTATTTGGTGTGGAAGGGAATTATTGAGCAAGATGTAATGAATTGACCGAGTACCTCCTTCACAGGTAAAAATAAGGTAATGTTGCAGACGAAAATCCCGAATTATTGAATAAAGTGGGACTCTATAAGTCCCTACTAGTGTTATTTGCATTCATTAATAATACGGAAAATGCAGAATTTTTAGTTCGGAGAATAAGACCAATTTGGAAGGGCAAGACGAGCGTTTAACCCAATACGCAAAACGCTGCGTATTAGCTGTTATTTCCAACATTTGTTGAATAAGTTAAAATGGTGCGTCGAGTATTGTACTTACATTCGACCAGCCTAAGGAGGAAATAATGTTAAGCGAGTACCATAGAAAAAAGTTACTGCATCACTTTCGTTGTCTGGATGCCGATAAATCAGGTTTTATTGGTAAGGAAGATGCTGAGGTTTTTGCCTCAAGGTTCGCCCAGCTCCGTAACGCAGAGCCTGGTTCGGGGATACACAAAGATCTGTTGTCTAAGTGGCTCTATATTTGGGAGAATTTTTGGTCTAAAGCGGATTCGGATGGAGATGGTAAGGTAAGCCCGGAAGAGTTTTGTCAGGGCATAGAGAAAGGGGTTTCAAATCCAGATTTTAACGATCCTTTAATAGAGAGTTTGTTTGACATTGTTGATTTAGACGGTGATGATCAGATATCGCAAGAAGAGCATCGTCTGTTCTTCAGCGTGTTTGACATGGATGCGGAGACATCAGCGTTTGTCTTCTCCAAGCTTGATATCAATCAGGATGGCATCCTCAATAAACAAGAGTTTGTTTCTGCTAAGAGGGATTTTTTAACTGAAAAGGAACCCGGTGCTGTAGGCAACTGGTTTTGGGGTTCTGTGGATTAAGGTAGGCTCAAAGACACTGCGATCAGCTTATCGGTGGGTAGGGCGGGTTTTGAACAGAAGTTATTGATGTATGCCCAAATTAAACCTCTAAACCCGCCCCTACTCTGATTGACTTCATCACTTAACTGCCTTGGCAATTAGCTGTGTTTGTTCACTAGCAGGTGCTTGGCGGTAAGTTGCGAACTCCATCGAGAAGCTAGCTTGCGCGGAAGTGAGCGATCGCACCGTCATTGAGTAACTGAAAATTTCCTGAAGCGGCACTAAAGTTAGCCACTTGCATTGTACTGCTGTTGGTACCAGGCATCAAGCATCATTTCTGTAGTACTCGCTCTATTTCTTGGCTGTATGATCATTAGTGGTGTAAAGAATCCAGGCTGAACGATACCTAAATAAAAAATAATTATACCCGGCTCATATTCACCTCTTCTACTGTTCTTTTTGGCATACTCTATACCTATTTTTGTTAATTCTGGTGGTCCCACTTTTGGCAAAGCACAAAGTGTGAAGTCATAATTCTGTAGATGTAAATGGTGGCAAACTACACCATGCTGACTGGGAAGAATAAAACCCAGCTCCAAAAGAGACTGCCAATCTTTTACAGCATCAATACATATTCGTGATTTCACTATAATCTTTAGAAAATCTTCTAATGAAATATCGTTAAAAATGCAGGCTTTATCACTTGCATCATCCGGATAATTATTAATAATATTAGGCTGCATCTTGGGAAATGGATATCTCAGCCCATGCAAAAGATGTTCAATTTCAAAAAAGCGTTTGTCAACCCGTTCTGGCCAAATCCTAAGGGCACCGCTTAGCTCCCATACTTGCTTCTGATATACAGATACTGCTGCTAAGGCATCAATCTCCGCCTGTTCAGAAACACTAAATAGAGTATTGTGTACGATAGCTATAAAGTCAACTATACTTGCCCTCAGTTTTGCAAGTCGCTCAACCACACTTAGGGGAAGTGTTGCACACATTGTTACTCCAAGCTTAATTGTCTTACTGTGATGATATTTAGCCATAGCATCACCACATTCGATAACAGAGAGGATTACAATGTGTTTGTACTTTTCATAAGGGATAGTAAAGCTGCTGTAAGAGTTTTGACCTTCAAGCGTTCGACCAGCTTTCCATTCTTTTAACCAGCCTTCGGCTTGTCTAAGATTATGTTCGATAGCATCATGACATTTTCTTGTATTTTTAATTAAGTCTTTATATGACTTAGTGCGTTGAAGGTACATCAGAATAATACAACCATTACATGCCCATACCAAATCTGCCGGTTCTCTAGGATGATTACCCTTCATCCACTTATAGGGGACGAAGATGAAGGGAGCCCCCATAGAAAATTCAGAAATCAGCTTCATGATTCGTTCTTGTTCACTTTGCATTTTTTAAGAAATATTAATACTTAATAAAAGTACAGTATAACTCTGATTTTAGAGAGCGTAGAATAACGAAAAAATAAGCCATGCTGTGTTTAGTATTTTTTTTCTTCGTCTCAAAATAAGAAAGAATATAAAAGGCAAGAGAAAGAAAAATAATTATGTCTTTTGCCTTTTAACTTTTTATTTCTTGGCTGCCTCTTCAATTAGCTTCTGCTTCAATCAGCTTTTGCTGAATGTTGGCGGGTACCTGCCGATAACTCGCGAACTCCATCGAGAAGCTGGCTTGCCCAGAGGTGAGCGATCGCACTGTCATTGAGTACCCAAACATTTCCTTGAGTGGCACTTCAGCACGAATCACCGCATACCCTTCCATCGTCTGGGAACCCAGCACCAAGCCGCGCCGAGAGGATAAATCGCCCTGTATCCGTCCCACATACTCGTTCGGTGTTTCCACTTCCACAAGCATTATGGGTTCCAGGATAATTGGCTTAGCCATTGCGAAGGCTTGCTCGAAGCCATGCTTCGCCGCAACCCGGAACGCCAATTCCGACGAATCAACCGCGTGAAACGAACCCCCTTCCAGAATCACCTTCACTCCAGTCACCGGATAACCGATGAGAAGCCCACTGCTGAGTGCATCGCGGAACCCCTTCTCACAAGCTGGGATAAATTGGGTAGGAATAGCACCCCCAACCACTCGCTTCTCGAACATAAACGGCTCATCACAGGGTTCAATTCGACCAACCACATGAGCGAAATCCCCGGAACCTCCTGTCTGTTTCTTGAGCGTATAGTCGAACTTTCCAGTTTGCGAGATGGTTTCGCGGTAAGCGACAGCAGGTGCACCCGCATAAACCTCTGCATTGTACTCGCGCTTCATCCGCTCAATATAGATGTCGAGATGCAGTTCACCCATCCCTGAAATCAGGGTTTCGTTGGATTCTGGGTCAACACTAACCCGGAAGGTTGGATCTTCACGCATAAAGCGATTCAGCGCTTTCGACATCCGATCCGCATCCTCCTGATGCTTGGGGGTAACGGAGAGGGTAATCACCGGTTCTGGTACGAACATCCCTTCTAGCGAGAGGTTCGTTCCCTCCGAACAGAGGGTATCGCCAGAGGCACAGTTCACACCAATCAGCGCCACAATTTCACCCGCTGCCGCTTCTGCGATCTCTTGCCGGTGGTTGGCGTGCATCCGCACAAATCGCCCAATCCGCATCCGCCGACCAGTCCGGGTATTGTAGAGGGTATCCCCTTTGCGAAGTGTGCCGGAATAGATGCGAGTGTAGGTTAGCTGTCCTGTTTCCTCGTCGGTAAGTTTGAACGTGAGCGCGACAAGTGGGCCATCTGGGTCAGGATAGACATTGACTGACTCATTTGTTTTCACGTCGATCGCTTTTACCACTTCCCGATCATCTGGTGATGGCAGGTAGAAAGCAACGGCATCCAAGAGGTTTTGCACCCCTTTATTTTTGTAGGCTGAACCCATGAGCACGGGAGTCAACTCCAGGCTCAATGTTGCATTGCGAATGGTTTCCCAAATCATCTCCTTGGGAACCTCTTCGCCCTCAAGCAATTTCTCCATCATCGGTTCTGAGAACATGGAGAGGCGATCGAGCATCTTTTCCCGCGCTTCTTCTGCCTCACTCCGCAAGTTATCCGGAATCGGCAGAATCAGGTGTTCTTCGCCTTTTTCTCCAGCGAAATAGCTTGCCGTCATCTCAATTAAATCGATGACACCCTCAAACTTGTCCTCGCTGCCGATGGGATACTGGAGGGGTATGGCGTTTAAACCCAACTTATCCCTAAGCGCTTGCACGACGCGGAAGGGATTCGCACCCACCCGATCCATCTTATTAATGAAGGCAATACGCGGCACTCGGTAGCGCTTCATCTGCCTGTCCACGGTGATGGACTGTGACTGGACACCCGCCACCGCGCACAGCACCATAATCGCCCCATCGAGAACGCGCAAAGCACGCTCTACTTCAATAGTGAAATCGACGTGTCCGGGAGTGTCAATCAGGTTGATTTGGGTGTCATGCCAGAAGCAGGTTGTAGCAGCAGAGGTAATCGTAATGCCTTTTTCTTGCTCTAACTGCATGAAGTCCATTGTGGCACCAGCACCACCCCCCCGAACTTCTTGAATTTTGTGGATTTTGCCCGTGTAGTAGAGAATCCGCTCCGATAGTGTTGTCTTACCAGAGTCGATGTGGGCAGAGATTCCAATGTTTCGGATGTTAGTTCGGGGAATCATAGGACTGGCTCCTTGTAATGCCAGAGTAATGGACTGATATTTGCCGTTTGCAGGGCAATATCCTAATCATACTACAATTATACTACATAGTGGAGGAGTGGACAGTTGGTGCGATCGCAATCCCTTCGGAGCAGGTTCGGGCAAACTTGATGGATACAATCAGAAGGAAAAGGCTCTTTTTGTAAGAAATGGCTGAAATTGTCACGCTGGAACTTCCCGAAACGCTGGCACAACGAGCCAAGGAAATTGCTGCTCTGACGAATCGGCGACTTGAAGATGTGTTAGTTGAATGGATTGACCGCGCTAGTCAAGAACTCCCTGTGGAGTCACTGCCCGATGATTGGGTTTTGGCGCTGTGCGATATGCAGATGGAACCAGAGCAGCAAGAAGTTTTGAGTGAGCTTTTGGAGCGCAATGGCGAGGGGCAACTCAATAATGAAGAAGCCGATCAACTCGATAAGTTGATGCAGGTTTACCGAAGTGGCTTGGTACGCAAGGCGCGATCATTAAAAGTGGCTGTTGAGCGTGGTTTGAGA
>NZ_DATNPA010000247.1:0-2584 GCF_036703385.1 Allocoleopsis sp.
AAGGATGTAAATCAAGTTCATTCCAGAGTTGGGTTAATCGTCTATCAAGAGCGAGACTTTCAGCGGATGAACATCCCAGCGCTGTTTCCAAGGGTTGACCCAGCGCTTCCCGCACCGATTTACAATGAATAAATTTAGCGATCGCATCACTATAATCTTGGTGAATTGCCGAGTCTGAAAGTCCTGTCTCTTGCAATTCATCTTGGACTAATTCCACAAATAACTTATTGGCTTGCCCATAAGCCACTTTCAACGCTCTTAATTTACCGATATCCAGTGTATCCGTAAAGCCGCCTTTAAAAAAATCTTTCAGGTAGTCCTTAAAGGCATCCTGTAAAGCATCCTGCGCTAATTTGACAAAAACATCTTTAAACAGGAACCCGACAGCGTTACTGACTCCCCAAACCACCAAAAAGTCCATATGATTCCCAGTTTGATGTGATTGGTTACGAGTATAGCCAGGATGGGAGAGCGATCGCCAAGGCAGTAGGGTGGGCAATGCCCACCTTATACCGAGTTCAGAGAATTTAACGAACCACAGAGGCACAGAGGACGCAGAGGTAAGACAAAGAGAGAGTTATACGTTTGAATGCAACTTGGTCTTACCTTCTAATTCACATTTTTTGCTTTTTGTCAAGAATTTTTCACGATCGCACCAAAATCTGCCAACACCCGTGCATGATTACGAAGTAAACCAATTAGATTTAAGCGATTTCGCCGGATATCCAGGTTTTCGTCCATGACCATCACGCCGTTTTCCTTATCATCAAAAAATATGCTGACGATTGGGGCGATTTTTGCCAAGGATTCGACCAATTGTTGATAATTGCGCTGTTCTTGTGCGGTTTGCGTTTGCGGCACTAACTCCACTAAAGCCTCATAAAATGCTGGCTCAGATGATTTTTCAAATAACTGAGGATTGACTACAGCCGTAGGGTCTAGCTGTTGCGTATCCAAATCCCCTTGTTTAGCAAGTCGGGCTGAACGGTTAACCGTTTCGTAGATTTCACTCAGCTTACCGTTGTTGCGGATTTCTTGGAGGAATAGAGCGCGATCTCGTACATCCAATAAATCTTGTAATGCTCGCTCTGCATACTCTGCATCATTCTCTCCTAAAACCGCATTCACCAAATCATAATCAACCCCTCGCTCCTCTTGCAGCAGCGTGCGGATGCGTTGCAAGAAAAACTCTGCCAAAGATGTTGTCGGTGAGGCCTTGTCAGGATAGGTAGCGACGAAATTTGCTGCTGCTTGCTCGATTAACTGCTTTAAGTTAATCGATAAGTCAGCACTCCAACTAATATTAATCACCGCATTGGCTGCACGGCGCAAGGCAAAGGGATCGCCTGAACCCGTTGGCTGCATTCCTAGGCCAAAGATACTCACTAGTGTATCCATGCGATCGGCTAAACCCACTACTTGACCAGTAAGGCTTTGAGGCAGCTTGTCACTTGCCCCTCTGGGTAAATAATGCTCAAAAATCGCCGTTGCTACGGCCTCCGATTCCCCGCTAGCTGCCGCATATTTTTGCCCCATTACTCCTTGTAATTCGGGGAATTCGTAGACCATTTGCGTCACGAGGTCAGCCTTACATAAGCTAGCTGCTCGTAGAATATCTGACCGCTGTTCTGGAGAGACTGCCAATTGGTCAGCAATTTGAGCAGCAACTTTCTCAATGCGCCCCACTTTACCGCGCACCGAACCTAGCTCATCCTGAAATGTGACTTTTTCCAACTTGGGTAAGTAGCTTTCTAGCGGTGAGGCTAAGTCAGTTTTGTAGAAGAACTGACCATCAGCTAATCGGGCTTTGATTACCCGTTCGTTGCCTGCTGCAATGATGTCCGATTTGGTTGGGTCACCATTAGAAATGGTGATGAAATAAGGCAGTAATTCGCTAGATTGTTCAGTTTTGAAAACGGGGAAGTAGCGCTGATGAGTCACCATGACGGTGGTGACAACTTCCGGTGGCAAAATGAGGAATTCTGAGTCAAATTTTCCGACAACGGCTGTAGGCCATTCCACTAAGTTGATTACTTCTTCCAACAAATCCTCATCCATCGGGGCATAACCCCCTAGCTGTTGTGCTGCCGTCTTAACTTGCTCTTGAATTTTGCCTCGACGTTCGTTGGGTTCTACAGCGACATAAGCAGACTGTAGACACTGGACATAATCAGTAGCTTGGGGAATGGTGACGGATTCTGGGTGTAAAATCCGATGTCCCTGAGTAATGCGATCGCTCTTTATTGTCTCGGAACCATTCTCCAGTTCCAAGGGCAGCACGTCCCCATCTATCAAGGTTACTAACCAGCGAATCGGGCGGGGAAACCTCAAGTCTCCATTACCCCAGCGCATAAACCGCCTGCCCTCCAAGCCAAAAATCCATTGGGGAATGAGTTCGGTTAAAATCTCAGTGGCGGTACGACCGGGTATTTTCTTGAGAACAAAGACAAATTCCCCTTTATCCGTATCTCTGACTTCCAATGCGTCCAGTTCTACCTTGTGCTTGCGGGCAAAGCCAACGGCGGTTGGGGTGGGGTTGCCATCTTTATACGCGGCTTTGGCAGGCGGGCCTTTTACTTCTTCT
>NZ_DATNPA010000248.1:0-9313 GCF_036703385.1 Allocoleopsis sp.
ATCGGCAATGCGATTAAGTTTACCGATAGTGGTCGTGTAGAAGTGTCGGCCCAGTTCATCAGTCGTGTAGGAAATAAGGAGAGCGAGACTTGGACAGAGGCAGAGAGTATCCCAGCTTCTAGAGTAGCCG
This sequence comes from Allocoleopsis sp., assembly GCF_036703385.1. Lineage (NCBI taxonomy): Bacteria > Bacillati > Cyanobacteriota > Cyanophyceae > Coleofasciculales > Coleofasciculaceae > Allocoleopsis > Allocoleopsis sp. The sequence goes on from NZ_DATNPA010000248.1 coordinate 131, forward strand.
CGCAGAGCGCGATGCAAAATCAAAAATCAAAAATCAAAATTACTGTCTCTGATACAGGTATTGGTATTCCAGAGGATAAACTAGAGCGCATTTTTGAATCATTTGAGCAAGCTGATGGCTCTACATCCCGGATTTATGGTGGGACTGGTTTGGGGCTAGCGATTACAAAAAAATTGGTAGAACTGCACGGGGGGAAGATTTGGGTTGAATCCAGGCTGGATGAAGGTTCGCACTTTACTTTTACCTTGCCAGTGAATCAGTTGTCAGAAAGCGGTAGTTTTAGCACCCATGTATCCAGTCTTAGCTATCAGCCTCCTTCCTCCTCAATCCTTAGTCCTGTGTTCTCTGTTTATGACCAAGGTCAGGGGATGAATGATGAGGAACAGATGAGCAGTAATGAAGAGCTTGTTCTGGGAGATGTGCGAGAACAATTGGCGCATGATCAAGAGCAGCCTTACAAAATCCTGGTTGTGGATGATGAACTTGTGAATCGTCGAGTTTTAGTTAATCATCTGTCTTTGCATCACTATGAGGTGACTGAGGCATCCTCTGGAGCGGAAGCATTGGCACTTTTGAAAGAGGGGCTAAAGCCTGATTTAATCTTGCTCGATGTGATGATGCCCCGAATGACAGGCTATGAAGTTACACGCAAAATCCGCGAAACGTGGCAGGCTAATGAGTTACCCATTGTATTGCTTACGGCTAGAAACCAAGTCTCAGATTTAGTGGTGGGCTTAGAAGCAGGAGCCAATGATTATTTGAGCAAGCCAATTGCCAAGGATGAACTTTTGGCGCGGATAAAAACCCACTGTACCCAGGCCGCAATTTTTTTAGAAAATGCTCGTCTCTATGTGGAATTACAGGCATCGGAAACCAGAGAACGAGAGCGTGTTCTTCAACTCGCTCAGTCTTTGCAACAGCTCCAGCAAATGCAACTCCAACTCGTGCAGAGTGAGAAGATGGCAAGTATCGGTCAATTAGTGGCTGGAGTTGCCCACGAAATTAATAACCCTGTAAGCTTTATCGCAGGCAATCTCAGTTATGCCGATACATCACTCCAGGATTTAATTCATCTCTTGAAACTCTATCAAAAATATTATCCTCATCCTGCATCAGAGATTATTAGGGAAATTGAAGAAATTGATTTGTTCTTTTTGAGCGAAGACTTACCCAAATTAATTTCTTCCTTGAGAGTGGGGACAGACCGTATCCGCACGCTGTGTACGTCCCTGCGAACCTTCTCACGAGCAGACACATCAACCAAAGTAGCGTTTAATCTACATGAGGGGCTTGAGGGCACATTGATTATCTTAAAGCATCGTCTCAAAGCCAACGGGCCTCGTCCTGAAATTGCAGTACTCAAAGAGTATGGTGATTTACCTCTGGTAAACTGCTATCCCGAACAGCTCAATCAGGTGTTTCTCAATCTTCTTGCCAATGCCATTGATACCCTGGATGAGTTGACTCAGAGTCAGTTATATCAGAAAAGCGAAACGAACCCCAAACAGATTACCATTCGCACGGAAGTTTCCCAGGATGAGCAATGGGTAAGCGTCCGAATTAAGGACAATGGACTAGGCATTAGCGAAGAGATTAAACAAAAGGTATTTGACCATTTGTTTACAACCAAACCGGTGGGAAAAGGCACAGGACTGGGCTTATCAATCAGTCATCAGATTGTGGTAGAAAAACATAGAGGAAAACTCAGTTGCATTTCTTCTCCTGGAGAAGGTTCAGAGTTCATCATTGAAATTCCAGTATAGGTGCAACTAACCCTCTACTCCCTGACCTGATTGTACTATGAGAAAATTGTCTCTACTTCTCCCCCTAGCTATCCTCGCTTTTGGCAGTATCGTTGTTAACAGCCAAGAAACATCCTCGCCTAATACTTACACTCAATTTGTCACCCGTGAAGTTTTAGCGAATGGTTATCCAACTCAAGATCAAAAGCAGATTCTTGAGCTTGTTCGTTATACCATTGCACCCAGAACAAAAGTGCCTACTCATACTCATCCAGGAATGCAAATTCAACGAGTAGAGGCAGGAACTTTAACTTATACGGTTGTGAAAGGAGAAGCTAAAGTAACGAAAGCTAACCGCACAGAATTGATTCTGCAAGCCGGGAAAACTATAGAGCTGACAGTCGGAGATTCTTTCGTTGAACCAGCTCAAATGGTTCATTATGGACAAAACAAAACAAACAGCCCGGTTATTCTGTTGTCTGCTTCTTTATTTGATTCTAGTCAACCAAAATCTATTTTAACCGATTCTGAAAACAGATGAAAGCAGATATATGCAAGTGATCGCTTCTGACAATACCATTGGGTTAAGTTGCGATCGCATGAGTTAAGTTGCGATCGCACTTCAAGTTATTTGCGAACTGCGATCGCTCTATGGAAAATGTGAGTTTTGCATCAATGTCTCGAAATAAAGATATCCGCCCAGCAACCTGATTATCGTAGAATGCGTAAGCATTTATCTAAGTTATATGAAAATTTATTAAATTATACGAACCCTTTATAGACAAGTCCGTTTGTGCCTTAAAATCCTTATTGATATTTAATTCCAGGAGGCAATTTAGATTATGGCAATTTTCTTGGGCAAAGGACAAGGTATATCACTTAGCAAAACCAACCCTAGTCTTTCCGAAATATTTTTAGGTTTAGGATGGGACGTTCCAAGTGATAGCGATGTCGAGTTCGATTTAGATGCTTTTGCCTTTCTTTTAGGCGCTAACGAAAAGCTAATTTCTGATTCTCATTTAATTTTTTACAATAATCTCACAAGTCCCGATCCACATCAATCCGTTCAGCACATGGGGGATAACTCAACAGGTGTAGGTGAGGGGGATGATGAAGTTATCAAAGTTAATTTAAAAAGAGTACCTGCTGAGATACAAAAAATTGTTTTAGCTGTAACAATTTTTGAAGCAGAAGAACGCAATCAAAATTTTGGACAAGTAAAAAATGCGTTTGTGCGTTTAGTCAATGATCAGACCCAAGAAGAAGTCCTACATTACAATCTTGAAGAAAAATTCTCTGTTGAAACAGCACTGATCATGGCTGAACTATACCGTCAAGATGGAGGATGGGCACTCAAAGCTGTAGGCACAGGCCATAACGGTGGCGCTCAAGTATTAATTGATCGTTACGCTGCTCCTCCTCAATCTGCAAATGTGCGTCAACCGGCTATCAACTGGCGGTATCGCGTTGCAGCATCAAACAAATAAAGCACGATTTAGTTTGGGGTAAAATCTGTTTTCATTGGTAACCTTTAACTGGTACTTAACATTCTCGCGAACACACAGTTTTTGAAGTTTAACGGGAGATGATTGCGCCCTTTAGATAGCATCGCACAGATGACGATTTTCTTCTTTAAAATTGGTAGTTTTCGCAGATAACGGCGCACCCAATTACAGCCAATTTTATCTAGCTGGTGCCAATCGATGCCTGCGATAAATTCCCAAGAATCACCGTCTTGTCCCAACTGTTTGAGGCGAAAAGCTGACCATCAGGGTTAAATGCCACGCTGACCACAGAGGCATCATGCCCTTTCAAGGTTGCGATTAAGGTACCGTCTAATTTCCAAAGTTTGACGGTGCCATCGTGACCGCCGGGTGCAATCAACTGCTCGATAAACCGCTGTGGTTTGTTAAAAATTATCACAGCTAATAGGATTACTAGAAAGATTTAAGATTTATTTTATCAATAAGCTATTAAATTATTTTCTCCATAAACACAGTACAAAAACTATCGTTATAGGGAGCGATCGCATAAAATCCAATCCGCTTATAAAACTTCAGCGCTTGTGTTTGTTTTTGTTCGTCCAAGAGGTCGAGTCTGACTTTTTGATAGCCTGTTTTCCGAGCAAAATCTAAAAGCAGCTGAACCATTTGCTTGGCTAATCCTCGTCCTCGATACTCTTTGAGAAACCACATTCGCTTGAGTTCACAGATGCCATCGTTCAAGCGTCGGATAGCTCCACTTCCTACTACCCTTCCCTCGTCCATAAGCACTAAGAATGTGCCACCATTGTCAAAGTAGTGCGCTCGCACCTCATCTATGTCAGACATAGTATCGAAGCGCCTAACCGTTTCTTCAGAGACCTGAAAAATTTCCTCGCAAACCCTAAAAACCAGGCGCTTGACCGCTTCGGCTTGGTGTAATTGTATGGGTTTGATTTCTATCATGTGAGATAGGGCAGTTGATTCTTACCCAAATTCAACATCTATGACATTACCGAATGGCCCGCGATCGCCGCGATTTCTACGACTACTTAAACTAATTTTTCGCCCCTTGGACTACCTGGATGAGTATTCCCAACGCTATGGCGACATCTTCAAAGTCGGAGGCGACAATTCACCACCATTTGTCTATGTGGGTAATCCACAGGCAATCAAGGAGATTTTGACTGCCGATCCAGCGCAATTTCACTCTGGGCAAGGAAACGGAGTTTTACGATATTTGCTGGGGGACAACTCTATAACGTTACTGGATGGCGATCGCCACGAACGTCAGCGACGGTTGTTGATGCCTCCCTTTCATGGCGATCGCTTGCGGACATACAGCCAGCTCATCTGTGACATTACTCAGGACGTAACCAACGAGTGGATGATTGGCAAACCCTTTGCAATTCGTCCACCTATGCAAGAGATTACCCTGCGGGTAATTTTACGAGCGGTGTTTGGGTTGGATGAGGGAGAGCGCTTTCAGCAACTGAGGCAATTGCTCAATTTAGTATTAGAGGCGCTGGGCACTCCTCTGAGTTCCACCTTGCTCTTTTTCCCCTCACTCCGACAGGATTGGGGTCCATTGAGTCCGTGGGGACGCTTTTTGCGAATCAAACAGCAAGTCCGACAACTGCTCTACGACGAGATTCGGGAACGTCGAGCGCAAGGTGACTTCTCTCGTACTGATATTCTTACCTTACTGCTGTCAGCTCGTGACGAAGCCGGTCAACCGATGACGGATGAGGAGTTACACGACGAGTTGATGACACTCCTCGTTGCTGGACATGAAACCACAGCTTCAGCCCTAACCTGGGCATTGTACTGGATTCATCATCTCCCAGTTGTCCAAGATAAGCTGCTTCACGAGCTGGAAACGCTGGGGGATGGAGTCGATCCGATGGAAATTGCTCGACTTCCCTACCTGAGTGCTATCTGCTCTGAAACACTGCGGATTTATCCCATTGCTCCCAGTACCTTCATTAGAATTCTCAAATCCCCAATGGAGATTGGGGGTTACCAGTTTGAAGCGGGTACAGCGCTGATGCCTTCGATTTATCTGATCCATCAGCGAGAGGATATCTACCCGGAACCCAAGCATTTTAAACCAGAGCGCTTCTTAGAGCGGCAATATTCACCTTACGAGTATTTTCCCTTTGGTGGCAGCAATCGTCGTTGTATTGGAGCGGCATTGGCACTGCTGGAGATGAAGCTAGTCCTAGCTACTATTGTGTCGCGCTATCAATTGAAGCTAACCAGTAGTCGCCCCATCAAGCCAGTACGTCGAGGTTTGACGTTGGCTCCCCCCGCAGGGATGCAGATGGTTGCGATCGCACATCGGCTTCAGAAAACTCCAGTTATGCTGTGAATTCAGTCGATAAGCTGTCGTGCTTGGAAAAGAGCATATCTCTTGGGGCTGGTAATGGGTAATAATGGGTAAGTGGACTTAAGCTATTAGCCCAGAGTTAAAACTCTGGGCGGGTGTGGAAGCTAAGCATTAAGCCATCTCTAGCCTAAGTTGACACGTATGGCTATGATCGTTACCTACAAAACCTGATTTAAGCTGATAAAAACCCTGTAAAGAGTGGAATCAATTTTTCAGCCTTTATGCTGATTGAATTGCGCAACATGGCTGAGCAAGATTCAGAAGGGTTACCTCTACCATAAGGATGATTGACAGCAAAACAACAGTACGATATTTTACATCCCTACAACGCTTTCCTGACTCCTCTATTCCTGTATAGAACGCTTTCAACTCTATTCATCTGAATCTCTACTTGAAAGTCGATGGGAAGAGCTTGCCATTCTCCCATAAAGTGGGGTTTTCTTCGCAGACATGATATTAAAGATGAGTCTGCTTTCAAAATCAAAAAAATTTTCTTTCCAGCAGGAATAGCAGGAAAGCAGTAATAAGGCTCTGTATAAAGCTTTAAAAGCATTCCTACCCATTGCAGGGAGTGTACTGCTTTACGTCTAGGTGCAGGCTGTTTGATCCAGGAAATTTGCCAGCTCAGGTGAAGCTATTTTTGCTGTAATCCATTCCTCAGGGTAGCAAGATTGACCAAATGTTTAAACACAGCTCGCAGAGACAATAATGCTGAGAAATACCACACTTGTCAACAATACCTCAGTTGATCGCTTAGCCAAGCTTTGGGCAGAGCGCTATGTACCCGACTTATCAACACTTTCCTCCTCAACAGACTCTTTTGCTTTGTCTGAGTTGGTGGAAGCAGCCTCCCCAGAAGGGCGAGCTCAAACCGTTGCTAAATTGCAGCGTATGGTGGAAATAAACTGTAAGTGTGCTGGAATACAGACCAATGTTATTTTCTCTTACATTCCTAATGTTGTCAGTTTGACTGAAAGCCAAGGAATAGCCCGAGGCGCATCTCAGGTTTATCAGAAGGTACTGGAAATTTACCAACAGCAAGTAACACCTCCCCCCTTACTAAAAGCTATATCTGATCGAGAAATTGTTAATTTATCCAGCGATGATTTTAAGGCAGAGGTAATACCCAGACTCTCTGTGTCAGAAGTCAAACACCTAGCAACGGCGATCGAACCTATCCTATTACAACTTCAGGCACAACATCTGTCAGCCACTGAACGACGTACCGTTGGGTTTATGAGTACGCAGTTTCACCTCAGTGCCAAATTAGTACTCAATCGACTGACAACAGCAGAACAACTTTTGCTCAGTCCCTACTTCAAATTTGTCGAAGAGCAAGTTTGTATTCCCTGGCAGCGAGTCTGCGCTGCTGCGGCAAAGCACCAACTTAACTCACCCTTGTTATCCCTTATCCAGAAGCTTTTACCGGCTTCTCAGGAGATTGCCAAGCAAGTCTATAACCGAGCCGCCCAATTGTACCCAAATCATCGCAGCCGTCGCGGAGGGCTGAGTGAGCCTGGGGTGAGAACCTCTAGCATCCGAGATATAGAAATGTTCCAAGGCTATCTGTGGTTATGTGCTTTAGAGGGGAGTATGAGTGCAGTAGAAGATGAATTACTTCCTTTGTGTATGATGGTTTTTCCGAGTATCGATGTCACTTGGGAACTGGTAGAACAATTGCTACCGTTACTCATTGCTGAAATCCAGGAGCGCGTGTTGCCAAGTCAGATGCGCCTATTATTGCCCTATACTCAAGCGATGCAACAGTTATTCTCTAATCTTGAAACGAAAGCAGCGGATAAAGTCAGAAGTTCTATCCTATCCGTTTGAATAATCAGAAGTATCAAAAGATAATGGGTTATGGGTAATCAAAAGACACTGACTCTTTTGGAATATTAAATTTTTGTTGGCGAGATTCCCATCATCTATATAATTAAAAACCCATCATCCATTATCAAATACTTCTCCATTCCGTTTCTGGTGCTGTTGTCTTAGCTAACAACTTCCCCTGATAAATTACATAACGAACCGTTGCTCGACGACGAATGGCATCATAACGGCTATCAGCATCCAAGACAATTAAATTAGCTGATTTCCCGACTTGAATACCATAACTATCTGCCAAATTTAAAGTTTTCGCACCATACTCAGTTACCATATCAAAACAAGCATCTATCTCAGCCATGCCCGTCATCTGACAAACATGAACAGCCATGTGCGCTACATCTAGCATATTTCCCGTGCCTAAACTATACCAGGGGTCTTGGACGCAATCATGCCCTAAACTGACATTCAGCCCAGCTTGCCACAGTTCTTTAACTCGTGTTACACCTCGGCGTTTGGGGTAAGTATCGGTGCGTCCTTGGAGGGTAATATTAATTAAGGGATTGGCAATGAAATTAATTTGCGATCGCTGCAACAATCCCATCAACTTATTGGCATAGGCATTGTTATACGAACCAAAAGCAGTTGTATGGCTCGCCGTGACTCGCGACCCCAACCCAGAGCGAATCGCACAAGCCGCCACAACTTCCAGAAATCGCGATTGCTCGTCATCAATTTCATCACAGTGGATATCAATTAGTCGATTATACTTTTGAGCTAATTCAAAAATCCGATGTACCGATCGCACACCATCTTCTCGCGTCATTTCATAGTGAGGAATTCCTCCCACTGCATCCGCACCTAATCTTAGGGATTCTTCCAACAACTCTTCATTTTTAGGATGACCGTAAATCCCATCTTGGGGAAAAGCCACCACTTGCAGTGTTATCCAATCTTTGACTTCTCCCCGAACTTCTAACAAGCCTTGAAGCGCGGTTAACGTTGATTCGCTCACATCAGCATGGGTACGAACAAATAACACTCCCTGAGATGCCTGCAACTTTAAGGTTTCTTTCGCCCGGTTTTTCACATCTTCCAGGGTCAGGCTTTGCTTGCGTTCTCGCCAAATTTCAATTCCTTCAAATAATGTTCCGCTTTGATTCCATCGAGGTTCACCCGCCGTTAACGCTGAATCTAGATGAATGTGCGACTCAACAAAGGGCGGACTAACCAGTTGTCCTTGGATATCCAGTTCTAGTTGCCCTTGTTCGCTTAGATGAGGCGAAATTGCTGCAATTAGGCCATCCCGAATCCCAATATCAACTTCATCGTTGAACAACTGGCAGCGGTGAAGGAGTAAGTCGTAAGACATTGGTGTCAGAAATTAGGTAGTAAGTGAGACAATTCTGTAAAAATTTTTTACCTTAATCTTTACTATAGTTGGATTTCTATCTCTGGCTGCAACATAGTAATTTTCCTTCAATTTGCTACCTATTCAGCTCTCCTCGAGTCCCCATACAAGAAAAAGCGTAGCATCCTCTGATACCGAATCCGGGGTGAGTACCCTCTTTTATGAGAACAAACCACAGAGGCACAGAGGACACTGAGAAGAGAAGAGGAGGAAATGAGGGGGGAGAAAGTTTACATATGTTGCAACTGAGTAGGATCGATTTTTTTTAATGGTAATTGAGATGGAAAAGGAGGAAATTCAGCAATGAATAAAAATGAATAAACTAGAATACTATCG
>NZ_DATNPA010000249.1:0-3534 GCF_036703385.1 Allocoleopsis sp.
AACGTTCCCAGAATATTCGAGAGGTTATTACCCGTTACGCGACTGAGAATGTTCTCAATTCCTGTTGGATTAGCAAAGTAAACTCGCTGTCCATCCCCAACATTGAATTCTTGGAAGCTGTGGAACAAATTAGCCCCTCGAACGGCTCCACCCTCAATTCGCTCAGCAGAAAATCCCCTAACATTAACATTCGGTGTAACAACAGAACTTTCTGCTCCTAAAGTAGAATCAGGTGTAATTTGAGCTAAAGTCGGACTCCCTAAAAAGTTAGCTTCACCCCATACTAAAACTCCTGCTAACCCTAATCCCCAACCCCAACGCCTCAGATAGATTACCATGCCAAAACCACCCCTTACCCCTGTTGAGTGCGCTCCTAGGTAGAATCTCACTTTTACTGAAGAATCTCCCAATCAGAGCAAAATTATGGAAATATTAAGTCTAGCCCAACAAAAACCTATGTTGACCTCATTTAAACAAATCACAAGTAACAAATAATAACGTGTGGCTTCACCACTGCAACTGCGAGGCTAACAACTCTTCAGCCGCCTCGCTATCCACGGGTCGAGAGAAGAAATAGCCTTGCCCATACTCACAATTGAGCGATCGCAACCTTGATAGCTGCTCATGCGTTTCCACACCCTCGGCAATCACATCCATTTCTAAACTGTGAGCCAACATCATAATTGCCCGAATAATCTCTAAGCTCTCGCCATCCTTTCCCATCCTACTGACAAAGGAACGGTCAATCTTTAAGGTATCAATAGGTAACTGATGCAAACGCGCTAAAGACGAATAGCCAGTACCGAAGTCATCAATTGAAAGCTTTACTCCTAGCGTTTTTAGTTGTTGTAAAACTTCAGTTCCAGAAGTCGCATTCTTCAACAAACCGCTTTCTGTAATTTCTAACTTCAAATTTTGTCCTTCAACACCCGTTTCCCGCAGAACTTGGTCGAGACGTTCTAATAAGCCCAGCTGCGCCAAATGCAAGCCCGAAAAATTCACACTCATCGTCAAAGGGGCTGAATCTTCTGCAAATGCCTGTTGCCAAATCCTCAACTGGGTGCAGGCTTCCCGCAGTACCCACCAGTCGATGAAGCTGATTAGCCCGGTTTCCTCGGCTAGGGGGATAAATTCCAGGGGTGACACCATGCCTCGTGTTGGATGAATCCAGCGCACTAGGGCTTCAAAACCGGTTATCTTGCCCGTCTCCAAAGAGACTATCGGCTGATAGTACACCTGAAACGGTTGGCGTTCGATCGCACGCCGTAAGTCTGTTTCTAGCTGAAAACGTGCCACAGCTTGTTCGTGCATGGCAGGATTAAACACAGCATGACTGACATGAGCCTGAACTTTGGCATGATGCCTTGCCGTATCAGCCGCACGCAAGAAGTCTTCGGGTCGGTCAGAACAAGTGAGTTCTTGGGTAGATGAGGCTGAATTGGAGATTTCTTGGGATGAGTTGGAGAACAGATCGGGCGGGGAAACTATACATTTGTATTCCTCCGTCCCACCTAGAGCAATTCCCATGCTGGATGTGGAAAATACCTCGCGTCCCTGTAGGTCGAAGGGTAATATCAATCGTCGGTGAAGGCAATCCGCTTGGTCGGTGGCTTCATCACTGTTTTGCAGTTGAGCCAGCAGAATGGCAAACTCATCTGACCCCACCCGCGCCAGCGTTGCGCTCGGTGGCAGGTACGCCTCTAGTCGCCGAGCGGTGGCAATCATCAATTGATCGGCAACGTTGTGCCCCAGGCTATATTTAACCATCTCAAAGTGTTCTAACTTGAGTAGCAGGACAGCGAATAGACCTGCCTTACCGTGTTTGGCCTCTTCTATCCGCTCTCCCAAACGCTGTGAGAATAAAGTCCGGTTGGGCAACCCCGTCAGTGCATCGTAATAAGCATTGCGCCACAGTTGTGCTTCGGTTTGTTTACGCTCCGTGATGTCCTGAGCGACTGCCATTCCGGCAAAGATTTCTCCGGAACTGTTGGTTACTGGCAATGCCTGCACCAGGTACACCCGGTTAGCATAGGGGACTTCCAATGTGGCGGCAATTCCAGAAAGTGCCCGACGATAAAGTGGCTCCAACAGATTGCATATTTCCGGCTCAAAGGATTCCCTAAAGGTTTTTCCTTCAACCGACTCGCGAGAAAGTCCCAGAGCAGGGAGTTCAGTTCCTTCGGCAAGGATGTAGCGCAGGTCACGGTCAAATAAGAAAACGGCACCATTAGGGAAGTTCCGAGCTAAGGTGCGGTACTGTTCGTCCTTTCTCCGCAACTCCTGCTCGGCTTGCTGGCGAGCCGTGATATCTTGCACCATCGACAGGATTCCAATTACAGTGCCATCGGCTTCCTTAAGAGGTGTGTTGAACCACTCACAGATGATTGTGCGTCCATCTTTAGATAGGTTTTCGTTGACGCTGTGTACCGTCCTCTCTCCTGCCGCCAGTTGTCGAAAAATAGTCTCTAGGTTCCCACGAACGCCCACTGGAGCGATGAGATTGCACAATTTTTGCCCCAGTGCCTCTTGTTGGCTAAAGCCAAAAATTTTTTCAGCAGCAGGGTTCCAATCCGTCACGCGCAATTCGCTATCGCTGATAATACAGGCGATCGGCATGTGGTTAATTTGGAGTTGAAGATGTTCTTGGAGCTGTTTGGTGCGTTCGTACAACTGGGCGTTGAGAATTGCCATCGTACAGCGTTCGGCGGTAATTTCCAACAGGTGAAGTTCGCGATCGCTGGTTGGGTGAATACTCCCCCAATCCACATGCAGGACGCCCACTAATTCGCCCTGGCGTTGCAGTGGGACACCCAGCATTGAACGAATTTTACCTCGTTTGATGGCAATGATACGCGAGTCGGTTTGAGCATCCTCAATGTAAAGCGGCTGCCTTGTTGCCGCGATCGTACCCGCAAACCCTTCCCCAATCTCTACAACATAATTTGAGCGAAATTCTGCATCAATCCCGATACTGGAGCGGACATAGAGCTGGTTATCTTTTTTCAACAGAATGACGGCAGCATCGGCACGCATGACTTCCACAATGCGCCGGAGCAGATCTTGTAACAGTTCTTCAAGATTCAACGTGCTAATGCCATTGGTTGTAACGGTACTGAGGGCGGCTAAATCTTCTTTTTCTCGTTGAAGTATATCAAGAAGCTGCTTCTGTTCGGTGATGTCCTGCGCAATGCCAATCAAACCCACCACTTCTCCTTGGGGGTTTTGGTAGATATCTTTTGTGGAGAGATAGGTTCGCTCTTAGGTCAGCGCCATTCCACCTAGCTATTGTGTCTAACATCACTACTTGTGTCTATTGTCCACTGCACAATTGCATCAATTAATCCTTCTAAAGTATATTCCTGCGCTTCGACATCGACTCGCCCCAACAACTGACGGCAAGTGATGGAGGTTTGAGGGCCAATGGAGGCTATACAGATGTTTTGCAATCGAGATTGGGCTGTGGGAAACTCTTGGGAATCTTCCGGCAGCGATTTCTCTAGGAGTTGAACAAAGTGCTTGACTGTTTTGGAACTG
>NZ_DATNPA010000250.1:0-6896 GCF_036703385.1 Allocoleopsis sp.
CGCCTGATATTAAAGCAACACCAATCATGACGCTTCCAGAGAGCGGCAACTACCCAATTGTATTGTTCCAAGGTATCGGCAATGGGTTTCGCCTGATCTAACAAAATACCGCTCAAGATTCCCCAACTACTGAGCGACGTACACTCAGTTAGGGCTGGAATAAGGTCGATAATGACCTCTGCCAGAATATTGCAGAGAATCCCATCAACGGGTTTACCCCCCGTCAGTTTGGGGATTTGCTCAGCACTACCCTTCGCCACTACCATGCGTTGGGCGCTAATCTGATTCAATTCCCGGTTGCTGCGGGCAGCACGCACAGCTAAGGGGTCAAGATCCACGCCATAGACTTTTTTCGCACCTAACAAGACTGACCCAATTGAGAGGATGCCAGAACCACAACCAATATCAGCCACCACCAACTCGCTACTACCATCCCCTAAACGCATTTCCAAGGCTTCTAGGCACAGTTGAGTGGTGGGGTGGGTACCCGTGCCAAACGCGGCTCCGGGATCAAGGCGTAAAAGGAGCCGTTCTGAGTGTTTGGGAACTGGCAACCAAGCCGGGTAGATCAAAATGCGATCGCCAATTTCTTGGGGTTCCCAATGCTGCTTCCAACTGCTTGACCAGTCTTCCTCATCAATTAGCTTCCACTTAGCGATCGGCAGCGGCATCCCTACGGCTAGGGCATCCTGACGCAGCCACAGCGAAAGCGCTGCCAAATCCAATAATTGTGCCTGTATTTGAGGTAAGTGAGCCGTCAGGAGTAGAGAGTGTCCTTTAACCTGAGTGGACATTCCACGACAGCCAAACTTGTCCAGTCGCCAGAAGATCTGATCTTCTAAGGCCGGGTCGCAGAGAATTTGAATTTCCCACCAGCTGTTTGCCATACAATTTTAGATTTCAGATTTTAGATTTTAGATTGGGGTCTGCTGATTTAGGAACCAAAAATTGCTAAATATAGGCAGTTTTTCCGGACTCTAAAATCCAAAATCCAAAATCCATCAAAGCGCTACCGTATAAGCATCGCGAATTCCCGGTACCTTGGTAATCTCTTCCAAGACTCCCTCTGGTAAAGGGTCATCAATGCTCAACACCATTACCGCATCACCTCGCACAATTTTGCGACCCACTTGCATACTGGCAATGTTGACATTAAAGCTGCCCAGCAGAGAACCGATTTTGCCAATAATTCCGGGCATATCGCGGTGTAGGGTGAACACCATGTAGCGATTGGGAGGAACATTGATCGGGAACCCATCAATACTTGTAATGTGAATTTCCCCATCACCCAACAAAGCACCCGTTACGGCATGTTCGCCCAATGAGCCAATGGCGGACAGCTGTAGCGACCCCCCGGAATAGTCTTGAACCGAGGCATCCCGTGTTTCAATCACACGAATGCCACGTTCTTTTGCCTCAATCGTGGCATTAACATAGTTTACCCGCTCTCGCAGGGCTTGGGACAGTAAACCTTTGAGGGACGCCACCACTAAAGGCTGACTATTATTGGTCGCCAATTCGCCCTGCAATCGGACATTCAACATCTCAATTCGTCCTCCCGCCAACTGACCGACCAAGTTGCCCAAGGTTTCCGCCAGCTGCATGTAGGGTCTGAGTTCTTCGAGGATGTTTGGGGACAGTCCCGGAATGTTAACCGCCGATCGCGCCGGTAAGCCTAAGAGAACGTCACGAATTTGTTCGGCGACATCGATCGCCACATTCACTTGTGCTTCTGCCGTAGAAGCTCCCAAGTGAGGCGTGAGGATCATGTCTTTTCCCAACGATAAGAGCGGTGAGTCTCCTAAGGGTTCCGACTCAAACACATCCAACGCCGCTCCTGCAATCTTGCCCGCCTTTAACGCTTCATAGAGCGCCTGTTCGTCAACAATGCCACCTCTGGCACAGTTGATCACTCTAGCAGTGGGCTTCATCTTCGCCAGCGCCTCAGCATCAATTAAATGAGTTGTCTCAGGCGTCTTCGGCATATGCAGGGTGATGTAATCTGACTCCCGCAGTAGCAAATCCAGGTCTACCACGCGGCAGCCCAAGCGATCGGCGCGTTCGATCGAAATGAATGGGTCATACGCGAGCAACTTCATGCCTAGTGCTCTTGCTACGGTGGCAACATGGGAACCAATTTTCCCTAAGCCAACAACGCCTAGGGTTTTTTTATAAACTTCTGCCCCGATGAAGCTCTTACGATCCCATTGGTTGCTTTTGACAGACTGATTCGCATCTGGGATGTGGCGCGAAAGAGACAACATCATGGCAAGAGCATGTTCAGCTGCCGCGATCGTGTTTCCTTCTGGAGAGTTAACAACAACGATTCCCTGACGAGTAGCGGCTGGGACATCAACGTTATCCACCCCAACGCCAGCACGTCCAATAATTTTCAGTTGCTTGCCTGCTTCAATGATGGCCTGGGTCACCCGTGTGCCAGAGCGAATCATTAGGGCATCATATTCTGGGATAATCCCAACCAGTTCCTCAGGCGAGAGATTGGTCTTGACATCAACCTGAGCCACTTGGGAGAGGATATCAATACCAGCTTGGTCAATTGGGTCGGAGACGAGAACCTTAGACATTACCAGCAGATGGAGGAAAGTGGGCTACACAAGAGCATACCGCTATTCTCATGAGCGAACCCTATCCGAACAACGAGCGCTACAGACAACAGACCCGGAATAGCGGTTAGATTTAATGGCCGTCTGTTGATACAACCCAGCAATTTTCCCACAATTAGGAGAATTTGCTGACGAAGGTCATTGTAACCGTAAAGCTGTCATCACACTGCTATTCGTCTAAAAGTTTTCAAGTTTACAGACAGCTGGCACATCTGGCGCTGTTCGTATATCATCTTGTCTCTATTTACAACAGTTGCCTGAAGAACTACCCGATTCCCCTCAAGGCGACCATGAGCCGCGCTGTTATTCTATATTCAACATCGGGGACTTGTCTTGAATATGTAATTCAGTCTATGAACTATCTAATCGCTGTACTCAAAGACCGCATTGAAGCCGAAGAAGCTTACTCCAGCTTAGAGCGAGAAGGCTTACCGATGGATAAAGTCTCTATTCTGGGGAAAGGATACAAAAGTGCTGATGAATTTGGTCTAATTGACCCCAACTTAGAGGCAAAGAAGCAAATGAGGGGGCTAGCCTTCTGGACAATTCCGTTTGGATTCATAGCCGGTTTTGCCTTTAACCTGCAAACGGGACTCGAAATAGTGGAATGGGCGGGTAGCCTGGGCAACCATATTATTGGCGGAATATTTGGTGCGATCGCGGGTGCAATGGGTAGCTTTTTCGTCGGTGGTGGCGTTGGTTTATCCGCAGGCAGTGGGGACGCGTTGCCTTATCGCAATCGCCTCAATGAGGGGAAATATCTAATTGTCGTCAGAGGTTCTGAGACTTTGACTAAGCAGGCTACCCGGATTCTCCGCCAATTTGAGCCGGAGAATATTCAAGGCTATGTCGAGCCAAGAAGTCTGTAGAAAAAATACGTTACTATATCATATTATCTCAGCCAATTACACCCCCATTTAGCTGTTAGTTTGCCTCTAGCTACGGGAATAATAAAAATAGTTATTGGGTGTATTTTATGGCTGGTTTTAATCTGCCTTTTAAGTTCCCGTTCAAAAAAGCTCAGAACATCTCCGGAGTCGCCCCATCGATTAAAAGTACGCAGCCAGTAATACTAAAGCCATCAGCACCGTCTGAGCCCCAATCAAAATCATTGGCTGAGCTGGAAACAGAAATACAGGCACAGTACCACGCCACCTATCATCATAAGCAACCCATACCTCAAAAAGCGAAGTGGGGGAACTTCCGCAAAATCATCTGGACGGCGATACTTTTGGGCATTCCTGTCGGTGCGGTTTGGATAGCAAACCTGCCTTATCCGGTTATTCGTCGTCCGGTGGCAGAAAAAGCTCCCATACTGTTGCTACCCAGCTATATGAATATGGAATCTAACTACCGACAGGCAATTACCTCGGTTCAACAAGCCCAACACTTAATTGAAAACCCCACAAGCCCTGCTGACTTAGATTTGGGAGAACAAAAGGTTAAAATAGCTCAGAAAAATCTCGATGCTTTGCCAGTTGGGTTTTTAAATGATTGGCCTGAATATAGATTTGGATGGTATGACTGGCGGTTTAACATCTATGAATTCAATACAGCTCGTACAAAAATTGGGCAACTAGAAGCCAAAGTATTTCAAGAAAAAAATGCTCAGATATTGCTCACCGACAGCGAACAGGCACTTCAAAAAGCAAAGCAGCAATATCAACAAGCTTCAACACCAACAGACAAGCAGGCAACCATTGCATCTTGGCGTTCATCCATCGACCAGCTAAAGCAAATTCCCTCAGTCACCTTAGCCGGAGAAACAGCACAGGCCAAACTGAACAATTATCAGCGCGATTTTCAAGAAGTTGTAGGTCTTGCGGCTGGTAATGAGCGCGTCAGCACCTTTATCGAAGTGGCGCGGCAGTTTTCTTGGGAAGCGGCTAAATCAGGTCAAAATCCACCTCATTCTGTTGCGGAGTGGCAACAGGTGGAACAATTGTGGGAACAGGCGATCGCACAGCTTCAACAGATTCGCTCAGATGACCTAACAGGTTATGCAGAGGCGCAGAAGTTACTGGCACAGTACAACAGTAATTTGGGACAAGTAAAGATACGACGACAAGCTGAGCAAGTTTCGGTAGAAACGTTACAACGGGCGCAAGGCAGAATAGAAAGATTGGTCGCTTCTATTCCCACGGATGCCACATCTGTTAATCTCAATTACATCATTAGTGAACTCCAGGGAATTATCAATGAATTGGAAAACGTGCAAAACGGCACCACGGCCTATTTGAAATCCCAAGAACTTCTGCTATCTGCACGCAATAAACTTAAACAGCGTCAGCCCCAATAAGAAACTGAGCTGAAAGGACGACTGAATATCAGGCAACATATCCGCTGTAACTAACGCCTGGGTAGAATCAAGGAAGAAGTTGTCTAAAAGCGATCGCGAATGCTGCCCAGGGAAGAATTACTCAAAGGAGTTGAAAATCGAGATACTGTTGCTCGTGTGATTGACCTAGCCGAACAAGCTATCAAAACATGGGAAGTAGTCTTTAGCGATTTTCTCTCGCCGCCAGAAGTGGCACAAATTCAGCAGCCGTTTCAACGGTTGACGGAAGTACAACTGTTGGCTTGGGGAGGTTATCCCCAGGCAGAACGCCAACGTTTGGCGATCGCACGCGCAGAACTCCCCCTCGATCGCTCTCAGGTGGCGGTAACGGCATTAGATATTGCAGGTAACTTCTTGTTTGACCCCCCAACCCACCGAGACTTTCTCGGTGCAATGCTGGGAACGGGTTTGGTGCGAGAAAAAACTGGGGACATCATCGTTTTGGGAGAACGCGGTGCTCAGGTGATTGTGGTGCCGGAAATGGTGGAGTTTCTAGAGACGCAGTTAACTCAAGTGCGCTCTGTACCGGTGAAAACTCAACGCATTGAGCTGAGTGAACTGAAGATTCGAGAACCGAAGAAAAAAGAGATGACCACGGTAGAGGCGTCGATGCGTCTAGATGCGATCGCCTCTGCTGGTTTTGGGATGTCCCGCAGCAAAATGGCTGACCTCATTACGGGTGGTGATGTCCGAGTCAATTGGAAAGATGTCAGCCAAGCCAGTTATATCGTCAAACCTGGAGATTTAATTGCCATTCGTGGCAAGGGACGCCTAGAAATTGGAGAAGTCGCTGTCACCAAAAAAGACCGATACCGTATACAGCTAACACGATTCCTCTAAGAAGATAGAGTACTAGTCAACAAAGCTGAGGTTTTGCATCTGTCGCCCTAACCAGCCAGGGTTAAAATCCCTGGCTCATCGCTCTAGTCTTCTGTTTGTGCAGCGTTTCCGCTGGGTAGAGAGCTAAATCCTGACTCTACAAGGTGTTGAGTACTGTAGGATTCGGAGCAGCGCACCCTAATACTAGGTTCAGGATTTCATGAGCTTTTGAGGGAGAACTCAGCAAGTAAGTCGCCCTAAATATGAAAGGATTGACTCTACTAGTAGTTTGTGGAGCAGGTTCCCAGATTACAAGCTGATAGCCAGCTTCAGTCCATTCAAGGGTGTGCTGTATCATCGTTCTAGCGTCCTATGTATATAGACGTGAGGGCTAGCACTTTTCTCTTTGACGGGGGGGAAGCGCTAGCCTCAATGTAGATAGTTAAACGAACAGCCGTACTGAAGTAGATCGACCAAAAGATGGATAAATGTAAAATCTTTGTAAAGTTTTTTTCGATAATTAAATTTATTAAACTGGAGTATTGAGAACTAAGGGTTAAGTCGCCGAGTATGAGCTACGGCTATAACTTTCTTTACAATTGCCGCGCTCAGCCCAGAATGATGGAATTTCGTACTCAGTACCTAAGTTCTAAGACCCATGAGTGTCTGCCCACACCAAAAAGAAGGGGCATTATGCCATGCCCCCTCTAAAATTAAACTTAGGTTAGGAAAAAATCGATGCACTATAGGGGTAGACCCACAACCAGTAGAACTCCACCGATGAGAATCGCCGCACCGCTCAAGATGAATGACCAAAATCGGTGGAAACTATTGACAGTTGTCCCACTTTCCGTAGTGAACTGAGTCAAATCAACCCAAGGCGCAACACCGCGATGGAACCATCCTGTGACGCCAACTTGTGCCCCTAGCAAATTCTTCACTCAGTTCATCCCAAACAAGAAATTTCCAAGGGAACCAAAGCGAGACGCATAATGCAGATAAATCATACCCGTGCGGTCTTGGAGTTTGAGGTCAGACCCGAACTCATAACCTGCATCACCACGACCAATCAACTCACCCTCAAGCTTGACTGGCTTACCGCGCAACGGACTGGC
>NZ_DATNPA010000251.1:0-22407 GCF_036703385.1 Allocoleopsis sp.
CATTGTTCTAACCAATCCTCGAACAGGGTGATCTGTGCCGTTGTGGGTTTAAGCTTGAATTCGTAGGTCAGACTCAACACTTACATTACCTCCTTGTTTCCAGTATAGAGTTTTTTACAAAATCAATGAGCGTTTCTTAAAACGCCACATCACACACAAAAGCCGTCCTGGACGGACGGGGCTTTAAACCCCATTTTTTTGGTAAGAGAGTGTGGGAAAGAATAGGATTATTTTATAAAAATTGAGGATGGGTCTCGACTCAAGCGAGAACGACGAACAAGAACAAGTTTAAACTGTAAAACTCTCATGTCTACTTTAAGCTCACCCTCAACCCCAACCCCGACGCAAAGGCTATCTGAACAATCTCCTGAGAAAAAAATCTGGACAGATGCCGAATTCATGGCGCTGCCAAAAGATGGGCATCGATACGAACTGGTTAACGGAGAACTCATCGATATGGGGAATTCGGGTGCAAAGCATGGCTATGTTGCAGTGATCTTGAGTGCGGCTTTGTTTAATCACGTCTTTTCCAGAAAACTTGGGGCTGTTATGGACTCCAGCACTGCCTTCAAAATGAAATCCGGTAACAAACGCTCTCCCGATATTTCCTTTGTTGATAAACAGCGACTACAAGGAATGGAAGAACTGCCTGATGGTTTCTTAGAGGGTGCCCCCGATTTAGCCGTAGAAGTCCTTTCTCCCGGCAATACTGTTGAAGAAATGCACAACAAAATGGTGGAATATTTCGAGAACGATGCTCGCCTGGTGTGGGTCATTCACCCCAATGAGCATTACGTCTTAGTGTATCGTTCGCCTCAACCCGATCGCCTGCTCAAATCCACTGACGCGCTTGATGGAGAGGAAATTATTCCTGGCTTTACCCTTCCGGTATCTGAGCTATTCCAAAAACTTTCTTTCTAATCTGCCAATTGAGGAAGCTTTAATCAGCCGTCTTTTCCTTAGCTATAATTTTCCCTAGTGTACTTCTGTAGGGAATTAAAGGAGTTATAAACCTCATGAGGCAAGCTAAGCGGCTGGGAAAGTCAACATCAACGTTCCGCAAGTGGTGAGCTATAAGTAAATCCTCTAAACCTATATTCTATAAAGAATGAGCAAATTGATATTGATTCCGACCGAGTTGTTTAGAGCGGTACATCGCCGTGTCAGCATTCTTGATTAAGGTTTCCTCATCTTCCCCATCATGCGGGTAGATACTGATTCCAATACTGCCCGTTACAAAAACATTATGCCCCTCTAACACAAAAACTTGAGACAGATGTTCTAAAATTTTCCCGGCAACTTGAGCCGCATAGTCTACTTTCGCAATATCGGAGAGAATCACTGTAAACTCATCACCTCCCAGCCGAGAAACAATATCACCGTTGGATAAAGTATCAGTGAGTCGTTGAGCAACAATTTTCAGCAGTTGGTCACCAATATCGTGCCCCAAGGTATCATTGACCTGCTTAAAACCATCTAAATCGATAAACATCAGTGCGACCAACTGATTATTATTGCGCGCCCAATCCAACGACTGACTTAGACGCTCATAGAACTGTTTACGATTAGCAAGACCAGTTAGGGGATCATGATACGCCAGATAACGCAATCGCTCTTCTGAAAGCTTGAGTTCGCTGTTGGAACGAGTCAACTCTTCTGCCGTTTGTCTAAGTGCGTCTTCCGCTCGTTTTCGCTCTGTGATGTCTCGGATAATGCCAACCAAGAAAAGATTATCGGCTGCATCTTTGTGGAGAGATTTTTTCGTGGAAATGAGGTGAGTCGTCCCAAAAGCATCGGTAAATTCTTCTTCAGTTTCCTGGGGTTTCCCACTTTGAAAAACTAGTTCATTTTGCGTCCAGAAAGCCTCTGCTTCGTGTTGAGGAAAAATATCATAGTCTGATTTTTCCATCAAGGTTTCCAGAGGATAGCCAATGAACTTACAGTACGCCTGATTCAAAATAATCCAGCGATGGTCTTTATCTTTAACAAAAACGGGGTCGGGGATAGTGTTAATTACAGTTTGCAAAAATTCTTTGGATCGCTTTAATTCCTCCTGAATGTGAGCAAGATGGTTGGTAATACAAACCGCAGAGCCGATTAGTCCAAGCAGAGCAGGGAAAAATGGCAACCACCAACCGGCTAAAAAGGCTAGGTAACAGATGCTGCCTAGCGCCATACTGAGTAGAAGGAGACGTAAAGAGGCACGTCGAGGCAATGCTCTCTGGCTGCGACGGAACTGATGCCCATTAGCAAAGCGGCTTCGCCAGCGCATGTGCCAAATCAGCTCAGCACCCAAAAATGTCCAACCAAAAATCCACAAGCCCTCCACTGGGTTCGACCAAACTTTAATTAAGGGGCGCTCTTCAAAAACGCTGCTGAGAATTTGACTAATAAAATTAGCATTGATTTCAACCCCAGACATGGTTTGTGGTGCACCGATTAAACTGTTGCTGTATGGGGTGTAGAAGAAATCTTGTAGACTGGGTGCGGTTGAACCAATCAGAACAATGCGATCGCGCATCCAACTTGGATCGACTCGATTTGCTAGCACATCCGCCATTGAAAGGGTGCGAAAGCTACCGGGGCGTCGAAAGTTAGCTAGAACTTGATAGCCTTTACTATCTGTCCCCACATAACCCCCGTCATTGGCCTGGAACGGGCGAAACACACTCTGACCCAGTTGTAAATAGTTCGGATTGACCGTTGCTCCTTTGGGGGTAATCCCTTCTGCCTCCAGATAAATCAAAGCCAGCTTGAGGGCGAAACTTTGACGGGGTATGCTCTTCACATGCCAATAAAGTAAGCTCCGGCGCACCTTGCCATCGTTGTCTACAACAACATTATTGAACCCAATTTGTTGGCGTTGATGTAATACATCTGGGGGGGCGACGCCTATGCTTGCGCCAAAGCTCGTTTTATCTGGAAGTTTCTCAATCCCAATCAAATTGGGAATACTTTGACAAACTCTGATAAATTCCTCTTGACCGGGCTGAACGGGCAAATCGCGATAAACGTCAAGACCAATGGCGCGTGGCTGATAGCTGTGTACTTTCTCAAGCAACTGAGCCATTAAGCGATCGGGAATTGGCCATTGCCCTGCCTGCTTTAGGTCTTCTTCCCTAATTTCAACGATGACAATACGAGGATCGGCGGCTTCTTTTGGACGCAGGTGGAACAGCTGGTCAAAGGCGGCAAGCTCCGATGACTGTAGTAACCCAATTAGGCGCAGGAGAAGCACAACGCCTGTAACACCAGCAGAGGCTTTTAAAACAGGGTGCTCTTGCTGAAGCCACTGCTTAGGGAAGCGACCTAGATTTGCTTTTAACATCTACTTGACTGCACGATTGTTGTAAGATGCAGCTATATACCTTATATAGGTTTTTTTTGGGGTTTCTTAACTTAATAATTCGGCTAATTTCAACGTTTACAAGCTGCGAAGGATGGGTGCCAAGCTTGACAACCTTTTGGGAAGAGGTTCTACACCTAAATGTCCAGCGAGAAGCCATGTTTTCCAGGCGAGTTTACAAAAGTATGTCAGTAACGCCCACATCCCGAAACGTAAGTCAGTTAGTCAGGAATAGAGGCTTTCTCCGGTTAAGAGTACGTGACTTCTGATGGAGCGTTGAGAGAATAGCACCAATCTGTGTTTTTCTCAAAAGAAAAATCAAGCTGCCGGATTTTGTGAGCAAAAATTTAGTCCAACTCTCTCAGGAGCAGATTTGGACTACTAGAACTGATAGATTTCCCTGATTCAGGCTGCAAGGTCGAGAGAGCCTTTTTCAGCAGTTAGTTATATGCCAATTATACTCAAGCCAAATAACGTCTTATATCAAGTTCATCTTACTGCCCATAATAATCAAAAACTTTCCTGATTGGGAGGAGCAGGAGAGTGTGGAGTGTTGGGTCTCATTTGAAGAAGCTAGGAGCCAGCGATCGCATCACTGACTCCTAGGCGGATTGTGCAGTTATCTTTGTGTTCTTTCTGTCTGGCCTTATGAACTTTTCTGTTCATAATTCCTACGGCCTCCGAATGTAACTTCAGAAGTTGAGCTATTCGGTGAGCTGTCCTGGTAACGCGTACTTAAAGTTTCGCGGACCTTGATACTTAGTCAAATCAGCGAGTTCGTCCAGCTTTTTGACACCCGAAGTCAATTCATTATTTATTTTCCAGCTGGGAAAGTACTTAACTCCAGCATCTTTACAAGTTTGTGGCTGGGCGTTCTTGCCATCAGTGGAACACTCAATATAATTGATTTCTTTGTAGGCTTGTTTACCAAAAAGCTGCTTCTGCTCATAGCAGTGAGGGCACCAGTAGGCACCGTATTCCTTAACGCCAACTTTTGTGAGATGACGTGCCAGAGCGATTTCAGCTTCACCCGATTTCGTCGTAATTTCCCAGCCAATTACGGGTTGTGGTGCACTAGTAGGCTCTGGAATCGGAGTGCGGTTTTTGGCGGACGTTGGCCCAGAGCCGCCCACTTGGGCGTAGGCTCCTACAGTACCAATGAGTGCTACCATTCCCACTAAAACACCCGTGAACAGGAGTTGCCCGATATCCTCCCAAGCATGACCTATGATTGCCAACGCGAATAGGGTGACGGAAAAAAACGCCGAGGCTAAGCAGTATATACAAAATGCGTTGATTTTAAAGGACATCAGATAGACCAGATATCCGCTGAAAATAACCATAGCAATGGTTCCTGAAAATATCAGCAGCCAAGTCCAGTTGTCCGCATCTGTACGGAGTTCTTTTCGCTCAGGTGATTTCAGCATTTGAGGAACTAAAGCCAACAAGGCAATAGCCACATAGGCCAACAGGCCAAACAAGCTCAAAGGCACACCGAACACCTTGGCATAGCTGCTATCAAGAACAGTCTGGCAGTTGATCGGGCCACTAGTCGGGCACCCAGCTACTTCTTGGAATACCCCAAACTCGATTAGCGTGAGATAGGCAGTGTCTAGGACACCGAGAAGTGCGATCGCGCCGATCAGCTGACGAGACCAGCGATGAATCCAGGGAGCAGAACGTCGGCGACTCATGATTAGTTGTTGGTTGTTCTGTGTGAGTGGATAGACAGGCACAAAGCCTGTCATTCGTTGCTTAATCTACTTATGAATGTAGCTTGACAGAAGGAATTGGTTTGGGTTCGGCTTTGGCAGCAACGCTCCGTCGCGCCGCATCCACAAATTGACTGACGCGAATGGGGTCAATAGGTTGCTCAATACGCCCCCTTCGTTTCAGGGAACTAGAGACAATAACGCCATCAACCGCTGGCATCAGGGTTGAGATGTTTTCCCAGTTAGCCCCACTACCCATAAAAACAGGCGTGCCATTAGCCGCAGCCGATGCCAATTCCAAATCTTCTAAAGAAGGAGGGCTACCGGTCGCCCAACCAGAAAGGATGACGCCATCGGCTAAGCCCCTTTCGATGGTTTCTTGCACGGCGGTAGTGAGATTGGGGGAACCTAAGGGTCGCGCATGTTTCACCAAAACATCTGCCAAAATTTTGACATCGCTGCCCAGTTCCCGGCGGTACCGGAGCAATTGATGCGCCTGTCCTTCAATTAGCCCTTGGTCGGTTGCCATGACTCCAGTGAGGACGTTAACACGGATAAATTGGGCGCGAACGCAGGTGGCGATCGCTAAGGCACTTTGGGCATCATTCCGTAATACATTGATCCCCACTGGCAGCGTCACCAGATTCATCAGTCGCTGCACGATCAGTGTCATCGCACTGACCACAGCAGGATCGACCTGGCCTTTCGTAAATGGGGCGTCAAAAAAATTCTCGACGATTACGCCATCTACTCCTCCAGAAGCTAGTGCTGTCACCTCTTGTTCTGCGCGATCAATGACCGCCTTCAGGCTCCCTTCCCAGCGGGGCGATGTGGGGAGCGGCAGTAGATGAACCACGCCAATAATTGGATTCGGTGTCTTGAAAATTTGAAGTAAGTTCACGTATCTACCTAAAAACCCCGGCTACTTTCTGCCCTACCTGTAGATGCTCTCCGATTTGGAGCCAAAAAGGGTGCCTGAGGTATGGGTTGAAGGTTGTAGGTTAAAGGTTAGCATGTGCCAACCAACCGACTTGCCCTAGCGATCGCGCCGCATTAGCGGTAGCGACGATAGGAACATCACTTTCAACTGTTCTTCCCAAGCCCCAATCACCTCGGTCAGGGGATGTTGGCATAAATA
The DNA here is from genome assembly GCF_036703385.1 of Allocoleopsis sp. Lineage (NCBI taxonomy): Bacteria > Bacillati > Cyanobacteriota > Cyanophyceae > Coleofasciculales > Coleofasciculaceae > Allocoleopsis > Allocoleopsis sp. Next base: position 6,197 of record NZ_DATNPA010000251.1, read on the forward strand.
GCTCTTTTTTTGCTACTCGTTTGGATATCTCAATAAAATTTTATCTACAATAAGTAACGGGGATTAAGAAAGGATAAGGAACATCCGGACTAGTGGAGTGTGGGTGGGCCGAACGCTTAATGATGTAAAATGCACCTCTACAAGGTCGCGACCCCACTCACTCAAGCCGTAGTAAACACAACCGCATGACCGCATGGGCAACAAGCCAACCATCGCAATTTCTCATTTGGGATGCGAAAAAAATCGCATCGACACAGAACACATGCTGGGACTATTGGTTCAAGCAGGTTATCAAGTCGATACCAATGAAGAATTAGCGGACTATGTTATTGTAAACACCTGTAGTTTTATTGGAGCAGCTCGTGAAGAGTCTGTCCGCACCCTGGTAGAATTAGCAGAAGCTGATAAAAAAATAGTCGTCACTGGCTGCATGGCGCAGCACTTCCAGACTGAACTCTTGGATGAGTTGCCTGAAGCCGTGGCAGTAGTTGGGACAGGCGATTATAACAAAATCGTAGATGTGATTCAACGAGTAGAAGCGGGCGAACGCGTTAAGCAGGTTTCGGCAGAACCGACCTACATAGCTGACGAGACGACTCCGCGCTACCGGACGACCTCTGAGGGCGTTGCTTACCTAAGGGTAGCCGAAGGGTGTGACTACCGCTGTGCGTTCTGCATCATTCCCCATCTCCGAGGGAACCAGCGATCGCGTACAATAGAATCAATAGTTGCGGAAGCCGAACAACTGGCGTCCGAAGGCGTCCAGGAAATCATTTTAATTTCCCAAATTACGACGAACTACGGTTTAGACCTTTATGGCAAACCCAAGTTAGCAGAACTCTTACAGGCGTTAGGCCAAGTAAACATCCCCTGGATTCGGATGCACTACGCCTATCCAACCGGTTTGACACCAGCCGTAATTCAGGCCATTCAGGAAACCCCGAATGTCCTTCCTTACCTGGATTTACCTCTACAACACTCCCATCCAGAAATCCTTCACGCCATGAACCGCCCCTGGCAGGGACAGGTGAATGACAGGATTATTGAGCGAATCAAAACAGCACTGCCCGATGCGGTGCTGCGGACAACCTTCATCGTCGGGTTTCCCGGTGAAACAGACGAACACTTTGAGCACTTGCTTGAGTTTGTCCAGCGCCATGAGTTTGACCATGTAGGCGTCTTCACCTTTTCTCCGGAAGAGGGAACCCCCGCCTATAACTTGCCAAACCAACTACCCCAAGACGTAATGGATGCCCGTCGGGATGCCCTGATGGAAGCTCAGCAGCCCATATCCTTGAAAAGGAATCAAGCTTGTGTCGGTAAGGTGGTTGATGTCCTGATTGAGCAAGAACACCCTGAAACAGGTGAATTAATTGGTCGCTCTGCTCGATTTGCCCCTGAGGTAGATGGATTGGTTTACGTCCAAGGGGATGCTCCCTTGGGGACAATCGTGGGAGTGAAAATTACTGATGCCGACATCTACGACCTGTATGGTTCTGTAGTCCCTAGTTTTTCATCAGTTGTCCGTCAAGGGTTACAGGTTGCAATGTGAGAAGTTTTTCGGTTTGGCGGTTTTAGGGGGAGCAGGTTAGAAGACGAGTTTCGACTTTCAACCTTCCAACCTTGTCACCGTTCAACCTTCGACTTTCCAACCTTCAACCCTTTAAATCTTTGACAACTAGATCATGCTCTCTAACAACAAAAACCTAACAGCAAACACTAACTTATGACCCTTTCCTTTAAAAGCCTGGGCCTGTCTGAAGCTCGTGTCAATCACCTGGAAAAATTGGGCTTTACGGCACCGACCACCATTCAAACCCAAGCGATTCCTGAACTCCTTGCGGGGCGTGATGTCGTTGGTCAATCTCAAACAGGCACTGGCAAAACAGCAGCATTTTCGCTGCCCATGCTAGAGCGGATTGACCTAGAAAAGCGAGTCGTACAAGCCTTGATTTTGACGCCAACGCGAGAGTTGGCCTCTCAAGTGGCTGATGCGATTCGCGACTTCTCTAGCAACCGCCGATTGTCTGTACTGACAATCTGTGGAGGTCAGTCGCTCGACCGACAAATCAAAAGCCTACAACGGGGCGCTCAAATTGTGGTGGGCACGCCGGGACGAGTCATCGACTTGCTTGACCGAGGTGACTTGAGACTGGATCAAGTCAGCTGGGTAGTACTTGATGAAGCCGATGAAATGTTGAGCATGGGCTTTATCGATGATGTCAAGAAAATCCTGCAACAAGCACCGAAAGAGCGTCAGACCACTTGTTTCTCCGCTACCATGCCCCGTCCGATTCGGGACTTAATCAACAACTTCCTGAAATCACCCGTTACCGTAACCGTTGAGCAGCCCAAAGCGACACCGTCGCGGATTGAACAACGCGTGTATATGGTGCCGCGTGGTTGGACGAAGGCAAAAGCCCTCCAGCCCATTATGGAACTGGAAGACCCAGAAGCCGCGCTAATTTTTGTGCGGACGAGAAAAGCAGCGGCTGAATTGACAAGCCAATTGCAAGCCGCAGGTCACAGTGTGGACGAGTATCACGGTGATCTGAGCCAGTCACAACGGGAGCGCTTGCTGTACCGCTTCAAGGCAGGTCAGGTGCGCTGGGTTGTGGCAACCGATATCGCCGCACGAGGCTTAGATGTTGATCACCTCACCCATGTGATTAATTACGACCTGCCCGATCAGGTGGAAAGTTACATTCACCGCATTGGTCGTACAGGCCGTGCTGGGAAGACGGGGACGGCAATTACTATCATTCAACCGTTTGACCGCCGCAAGCTGAACCTGATTGAGCGAAAAGTGCGGCAAGCTTTGGTAGTCTCGCGAATTCCGACCCGCTCGCAAATTGAGGCGCAGCGCTTGGAAAAATTGCAAAACCAGTTGCGCGAAGCACTTTCGGGCGAACGGATGGCCTCCTTCTTGCCAGTGGTGCGTGATTTGAGCGAGGAATACGATGCCCATGCGATCGCAGCAGCGGCCTTGCAAATGGTCTACGACCAAACCCAACCGGCTTGGATGGCAGGAGATTATGATGATGGGTCGATAGTGGAACGGCCAAAAATCATCAAGCGTCAGAGCGACAAGCCCCAACCCTCTGTGACACCAAACCGCTCACGATAAACTAAACTCTCATAACGTTGAAGGTTCTTTCCGAGTTGAAGGTTGAAGGTGAGAAAGTTGAAGGCTCTTTCCGAGGTGAAGGTGAAAAAGTTGAAGGTTCTAATCAACCTGCAACCTTCAAACTTCAACCTTTAACTTGCAACCTTCAGACTTCAACCTTCAACCTGCAACCTTCAACCTATAAACCTGCAATCTGCTAACCAATACCCAATTGTGGCTTCAACTCTGTCTGCTACGGATTCTTCTGCCTTTGAGGGCACCGCTCCCCGACGCCTGAACTGGTCGGGTTTAATTGAGGCATACCGTCCTTATTTACCAGTCAGCGACTCGACTCCCGTGGTAACACTGCTGGAGGGAAACACACCGCTCATTCCTGTCCCTGCGATCGCTCAAATGATCGGTAAAGGGGTGCAGGTACTGGTAAAATTTGACGGCCTCAATCCGACCGGAAGCTTCAAAGACCGGGGGATGACGATGGCGATTTCTAAGGCAAAGGAAGCTGGAGCCAAGGCAGTCATCTGCGCTAGTACGGGCAACACCTCGGCGTCAGCAGCCGCTTACGCCCGTCGCGGTGGGATGAGGGCATTTGTCCTCATTCCCGATGGGTATGTGGCGCTGGGTAAGTTGGCACAGGCGTTGCTTTATGGAGCAGAGGTGCTAGCGATTAAGGGAAATTTTGACCAAGCCTTGAACATTGTCCGGGAAATGGCAGAAAGTTATCCTGTGACTTTGGTCAACTCGGTTAACCCGTATCGCTTAGAAGGACAGAAGACAGGCGCGTTTGAGGTAGTAGACAATTTGGGCGATGCTCCCGATTGGCTGTGTATCCCAGTCGGGAATGCGGGAAATATCACAGCATACTGGATGGGGTTTTGTCAATATCATCAGCATGGAAAGTGTACGCGCTTACCTCGGATGATGGGATTTCAAGCAACTGGGGCATCTCCTCTAGTTACAGGGCAAGTGTTCACGCATCCTGAAACGGTGGCGACGGCGATTCGGATTGGTAACCCAGCGAGCTGGGAAAAAGCGATCGCAGCACAACAAGCCAGTCAGGGGCAATTTAATAGCGTCACGGATGACGAAATTCTCGAAGCCTATCGGTTATTGGCTTCCCTTGAAGGAATTTTTTGTGAACCTGCGAGTGCAGCATCGGTGGCGGGTTTATTGAAAGTAAAAGACCAAGTTCCCGCAGGTGCAACCGTGGTGTGCGTACTGACGGGTAATGGTTTGAAAGACCCGGATACCGCAATTAAACACAGCAATAATCAATTTACGCAGGGGATTGAGCCAACCACAGCAGCAGTGGCTCTGGCAATGGGACTGTAAAGCATTAACCAAATAAAGTATTGATTTGTAGATTACGGTAGGGGCACGACATTGTCGTGCCCTTACTGTATGGATACCCAACCGAAAGAGGTTTTGATAATTTTTGGGAGGGAAGGAAGTAAATGTGAGGAAAACTGCATAAGCTCATTTGAGCCAGAGATAGTAAGAGTCAGCTTCATCTCACTCTGAAAAAATCATTTCTTGGATGTCGAATAAGTAATGCTGCGATTATCCGCATTCAAAATTTCCGGTATCAAGGAGATCGCTACCAAGGCTCACAGTTCTTGGCTCCGACTGCTAAAGCTACTGCTATGCTAGATACCCTAAGCTGTTGCGGTGTCAAAAGCAAGGGTTAAGGAGTTGCATTGTTGCCTCAACCTACTCCTTGAATCCCGATCCGATCCCACGAATTGCACACTCAAGCTGAATCCTTACCCAGATGTTTAATTGGCACTTGAAATTACAGAGATTGTTTCAGGTTTTAGGCGGACATCTTACAAGAGCTTTACCAGGGTTTTTGCAGAACCTCAGGGGATTTGGCTCGCCGCACAAACAGTTAGCAGTGACTTGCCAAACGCTACACAAGCAATTAACCACTGCCGACAATTCCTTTCAAGCTAAGGACAAAGCCTGGAAAACGTATGCCAAAGCCTTGCTCTTAGCCCAGCGATGCAATCACTCAGAACTTATCCAAGTCATTGTCAAATTCGATCCCTTTTTCGATGAGCAAGTTTCCGATTCCAGCTTTCCTGCCAAGCGAATCCTTTCGGTGCTTCTGAAGGCTGAACCTCTAACCGCTCAAGCTCTCGATGCGGCATGGCGGATTTCGATGCGACTAGAAGGCCAATCATCGCGAACAGAGATACAGCAGCTAATCTGTGTGCAATCTGCCCGAATTGGCGATACCAATGGGCTACTGGTGAAGTTGTTAAAGCGACGTAAACAAGGGTGTCTCACTCCAGCAGAACTTCATGAAATCCTCTCCAAATATATAGAACACAATTCCTTTGATGTAAGCCACCCCTGGAAAGCCTTCTTCTCGGAGTTTCAGGATACTGAACTGCCTCAAATTCATCAGGTTTATGCACTAGTCGATCGCTACGAGGAAGCGGCTAACTTGGCAGAAGCGTCGAGAGACTATCGAAGTGCTATCCATTACCTCATGTCTGTTTCTGGCAAGGACACTGCCCTTCGCGTTCTCGCCTTAGCTGAGCGTGTAAAAGACCTAGATGCGCTCGCCCAAGCTCATCAGAACGTCGCCTCATGCTTCTGGGAGGAAGGGAGTTATGCAGATGCCCTAGAACACTTTCAAAAAGCTGGCAACCTCGAACGCGCCAGCGACTGCCACCAACAACTAGGACAGCTAGAACGCGCTATCCAACTCCGTCCCGCTATCAGTTCTGAGTGGATGTTGGATATCCGGGGCGCAATGGAGAACACCGTCAGAGTGCACCTCGATCGCCGAGAATTCTTAGAGGCAGTTCGCCTGCTACGAACTGTAGAGCAAGCATGGCGAAACAAATCTCAAGAGTCAGATATTAGCGCTGAGGCTGACCGCACACAACACCTGCTCACGGAGGTCGTGAGAACAGTTCGAGCCTCCTTTGAAGCCCAGTTACAAGCCGCTCAAGGGCAGTCGGAGACAGAACTGTTCAAACAATGGAGTCTGTTGGAAGAAGCCGCAGGAAATTATCTCGAAGCCGGACTACAGGCGGAGAAAGCCCAAGACTACTTCGCCGCTTCCTTATTATTTGAGAAAGCCGGTGCTTTCGGTCAAGCCCTGATTGCGCTTGACTCTGCCTCTCCCAACGCTCCCGATCCTAGGAAAAAGGCACAACTGCTCGAACAAGGCGGCGACTTTTTTATGGCTGGGCTTCTCTACGAACGTATGGGAGAAACCGAGCAGGCGATTTCAATGTACGAGCAGGCGAGGGAATTCCAGCGTGCAGCTCAACTTCGACGGCAGCAGCTTGGCGATAACCGGGCAGTTTTTGACGATCGCTTCCAAGAATTACTCACAAAGGCGGGTCGAGTGGAGGAACTCGCTGAAATTTGCGCGGGAAAAGCCTATGAAACGGAGCGATCGCCAGAAGAAAACGCACGTTTGTTACGACGCATTCAAGACCTAGGAACGCGAAATCTGGTTGGCTCCAAATGGCTGAACCTTGTTGCTACAGAGCTTCCTAGCATTGAGGCTTTAGATAGACGCGGGTTTGAGGAGCAAGCGGCTCAATGGCTTCAAGCCGCAACAAGGGAGGTTTTGGGAGACTACATCGATGCGATCGGGCTTGACCTTGGCACCAGTAACAGCGTAGTTTCTCTCTACAACAAAAAGCGAGGAGAGCCAGAGATTGTAGAATGGCATGGGCGACGGCAGATTCCTTCCGTGTTTGCCATCGATCAAGTAGGGCGAGAACTGGTTGGCGTACCCATATCCGAGTTGCTGGGGAAATCACCTCGCGCTATTGTTACCAAAGCCAAACGGCAGATGGGAACTGACACTAAATTTAAGGCAGGCGGTCAGGTGTACCGTCCTGAGGAAATCTCAGCTCGCATCATTAACTGCGCCCGTCAATTAGCCAGGGAGTATCTTGGGAAAAAGATTGGCGAGAAAATTTCCCTGAAGGCAGCTCGGACAATGGGGACTTCTCCACCAGAAGACTGGATAACAGCTTACCTTGAGAAACATCCACCCGCCATTCCTTTAGCCAATGCAGTCATTACAGTACCCGCTTACTTTAATGATGCCCAGAAACAAGCGACAAGGACTGCCGGAGTACTGGCTGATATCAACATCCTGCGGCTGATTCACGAACCTACGGCGGCTTGCCTTGCTCAGCGTACCCGCTCTTCTGGGAATGAAACGATTTTAGTTGCTGACCTTGGAGCGGGAACCTTTGACCTTTCCATTATTGAAGTCGAGCAAAGCGTCTTTGAGGTGCTGGAAATCGAGGGAGATAATGCGCTTGGCAGTGCAGATTTAGATGAAGCGTTGTATGCTCACTTTCTAGAGTTCGTTGAAGCAGAAACAGGGCAGGATATAAAGAGCGATCGCCAAGCGATAACCCGTCTGCGTCAGGCTTGCGAAGAACTAAAGATTGAACTTTCCTCTCGTAGTGCTTGGACAATTGAGCTACCCCAGTTTGTCAACGGTAGCGCGATCGAGCTAACACTGACACGAGACGAACTGGAACGCCTCGCCGCGCCTTGGCTCGATCACATTTGGGCAACCTGCAAGAAGATTAATCGTAAACCCAGTCGAATACTCCTAATCGGCGGTGGAGCGATAATGCCTGCTGTCCGCAGGGGCATTAGGGAAATATTTGGACAGGAACCTAGCTCGGATTTAGATCCGCTAACAGCTGTTGCTCGTGGAGCTGTTCTCCAAGCGGCTATACTGATGGGTGCGCTACAAGAAGCTATCTTGCTGGATGTGGTTCCGTTCAGTCTGGGCATTAAATGTCGTGTAGAACCGGGTCGGTTCAAGTTTGATTCCCTGATTCCCAAGCACACGACCATACCATCTGAGAAAACGCAACGATATACAACAATTGAGGACAATCAGACACAAGTCAGAATTGAGGTTTTTCAGGGAGAGTCACCTGTTCCTGAGGACAATTTCAAAATCGGACAGTTTATCCTTGAAGGAATACCTCTAGCCAAAGCTGGTGTTCCACAAATCGATGTCACGTTCGATATCGATAGCAATTGCCTCCTTACCGTGACTGCCCGTGATGCTGGAACGGGGAACCGATGCGGAATTACGATCGCTGACTCACATCTTCTCACACCAGCCCAAGCCGCTTCGCTGCAAGCTAGATTCCGCGACTCTCAGACCCATCAAGGCTACCTGACACGCTTAGAAAAACTGGCTGGAGAACTCGCACAGATGCTGAGGGAGACCCAAAGGATAGAGATTCTGGAACTCTCAGCGTGTTTGCAAGAACGATTGCAATACTATGAAGGTCATCGGGAGCGGTATTTGCCCAGTGCTACAGACAATAACAGGTTGTTTGAAGTCTACCGCAACCGGGACGAGTTAGAGATGAAGGCAAGGTTAGCCCAGGATCGGTGGGACACCTTAAGTCGGAGTAGCCATACTTGGTTGGATGGTTACGGGTCGATGGATTGGCGTTCTACAGAAGTCGGAAAGCGAGTGGAGCAATTAGTCGAGGAAGGCTCTAGTTTACTCGAGCGCACTCGTTCGGCAGCCCAAGAGGTTACAGAAGTGGCGGCAACTTACAGAAGATGGTTGAGTGCGATCGAAAACCTTCCGATCAACCCTGAGGGAAATGCCGAAGAGTTGGCTCAACATTTTCTCCGTCTTAACCGCTACTCGGAAGCCATAACTCATTTTGATCGGATTGAGGCTCCCCTGTCTCCACTTCATGTTGAACTGGGTCTAGAGATTTTGGCTCGTTCCCGACAACGAGAAGCTTATGCAGCATTGTTTTTAGAACATGCTCAAACTCTTGGAGTCCACAGTCCCGACAATGCTCGCCTGAATCACTCGGTACGAGTTTATGCCTCCTCAGTGGTGTGGATACAGGTGAATTTAGGAGGACGGTCTGCCGCCAGTGGCAGTGGTTTTGTCATTAGTGCCAATGAAGTGGCGACCAACCGTCACGTTGTCATCAACGAGTCCACAGGGCAATGTGTCTTGCCTGAAGCGGTAAGCGTGATTACTAAGGAAGGTGCTCTCCGGGTAGCATCCATACATTTACCCACTGGGAGCGCGGACGATGTGGCAATCCTGCGCTTGGTAACCGAGCGTGCATCTGTTACTCCATTGCGGTTGGGCTTTTCGGAACTCGTTGAGGTCGGGGAGCGGATTTTGACTGTTGGCTTTCCTGCTCCTGGCGAGGGTGGGTTTGAAGAGAATCTCTACTGCAATGTCGGACTGGTAAACCGTATCCGACCGAGTCAACTTTGTACTGAGCGGGTGCTAGAGGTTAGTATTCCGCTTCAGGGGGGGATTAGCGGTGCGCCGATTTTGAATCAGTTGGGAGAGGTTGTAGGACTGTTAAGCTTCTCAATGGAGCGCAAACGGGAGAACTCTAGCGGACAAATTTACAGCGAACAGTCGTTTTATGCCATTCCAGTTGAGGTTTTGCGCCGCCTTCGTAGGATTTATGAATATCAGTAGAGCGATTTAGCGTGCTGCTCACTAGTCACTGTTCACTGCTCACTGTTCACTAGTCACAGCAAGCCTTTTGGTCGCACTCACGCAAAAAATTCCCCGTTTCTACCTGAATTGTGGTGTGTTCAATGCCAAACTTATCGTGCAACTCCATGCTAATTCTGGAGAGGAAAGCATCGCCTGGATTGCCTGTGAGCATAACTAAGTGAGCTGTGAGTGCCGTCTCAGTGGTACTCATCGCCCAAATATGCAAGTCGTGGACTCCAACAACACCAGGAAGTTCTTCTAAGTAAGTTCGGACAGCCAACAGTTCAATTCCGGGTGGTACGGCATCCAGCGCCAAATTAATCGAATCTCGCAGCAAGTTCCAAGTGCCAGCCACAATCACAACAACAATGATCAAGCTGATGACTGAATCGAACCACAGCCACCCAGTTGTGAGAATGGCGATGCCAGCGAGTACTACACCCAAAGACACCAGCGCGTCCGCCGCCATGTGTAGGAACGCTCCTTTGATGTTCAAATCTTTCTCTCGACCCGACATGAACATCAAAGCCGTAACGCCATTAATGACGATTCCGACAAGGGCGACACCGATGAGTGTAGTTCCGCTGACTGGGGGGGGACTACTAAAGCGTTGGATGGCTTCCCAGGCAATAGCGCCCATCGCAACGAGCAGGAAGCAGGCATTAAGGAGAGCTGCCAAAATGGAGGAACGACGAAACCCGTATGTATATCGTTGTGTTGGGCGGCGACTTCCCAGCCAAGAAGCTAACCACGCGACGAGCAGCCCTAGCACATCGCTGAGATTGTGACCCGCATCAGTCAGTAAAGCGAGAGAGTTGCTGAGAAAGCCGAACAGTGCCTCAATCGCAACAAAACCAACATTGAGGGTAATACCCACAATAAAGGCGCGGTTGTAATTGGATGGAGCGTGGCTATGTCCGTGATGTCCATGCCCGTGATTATGGGTCATACTGATAAACTCTTACTGGTCGAGTTTCCCTGTTTTTCCGTGAAACTATAATTTATAGCCCACTACATAGATTCATGTTGAAATTTCCTTCGATTCTGGGCTAGATTGTTGATTGCCCCGTTCCTTTGTTAGCTGGTCGATAGTGTCTCCAATAACGGCGGTTAAGCTTTTGCGGGTTTGAGCATGGTTAGCTTGCTCGGTTTTTAAGGCATCGATTAGGCGATCGCGTTCTACCAGCACCTCTTTCAGCTTCCCCTTCAATTCCTCAGCTGTTAGCAGTACTGCCACTTCCTGCTCAATTACTGACTCTGCTTCAGGATCATCCGCCTTGAGGCGAGAACTCTCTCCTTTTAGCTGCTGAATTTGAGCTTTGAGAGATTCGATTTGTTGTTGTGCCAGCTTCGCTTCTGTACGACGTTGCTGTGCTTCATTGGTGTATAGTTTACGCCAGTTATCCGCACTCTCATAAGCGGTATCGCGATCGCTAATGGTATCTGCCAGTTGTTGCTTAAGCTGCTTAATTTCGGCTAACCACTGCTTGACATCGTTGTTCATCGACAACTGCTCCTGTGTAGCTTCCTGATCCATACTCCCTTGTGGCGATCGCATGACCGACCTGTTGTTACCAGTCAATCGTCTATAAATTTGGCAGATTAATCTTTAACATACCTTGCTGCCAAAATCAGTACCTATGCTGTCCACTCGTTTTTTCCGTTTTTTTCGCTACCTCAATCTGGCAACCCTACGGAAAACTTTCACTCGTGCCATAAAACGTCGGCTGATGGGTCTATCCGCTGAGATGGCTTACAACGCCATATTAGCCCTGTTTCCAGCAATTTTAGCGATTCTCACGGCGATCGGGTTGTTTGAAGATTCTTTACAATCCACATTCCATAACTTAGCGCGTCAGCTCAGCGAAGTCGTACCCGACCAGGCTATGCAACTGATTAAGGATTTTGCTAAGCAGATCAACCTGGGCAAAAATCGGGGTTTATTTTCTCTCAGCTTTATCCTAGCCATTTGGACAGCATCTGGAGCGCTGAGTGCGGCGATGAACGCTCTCGATCAAATCCATGACATTCCTCCCGAAGAAACACGACCTTTTTGGAAAGCTAAGTTAGTATCTTTAGGGCTAACAATTGGCAGCATCTTATTTTCAGTCCTTGCGTCTTTCTTGGTCTTCATCAGTGACTGGGTCGTCTTTATCGTCGTTGACCAAAGTGGAGCGTCAGTCTTATTAAAGATCTGGCGACTTTTGAGTTGGCCGCTAGCCTTAGGTATCATTGCCACAGGCTGTGCCTTTATCTATCGCTATGGACCAAGCCGTTGGACTAAGGGAACACCAATTATGCCAGGAGCGATTTTAGCCGCCATTTCTTGGGCAATGATATCGGCACTGTTTCGGCTCTATGTCACAAATTTCGGAAATTACAATAAAGTCTACGGAACCGTAGGTGCTGTGATTGTCTTACTGCTTTGGCTCTACATGACTTCGCTGGTACTGTTATTAGGCGACCAGCTCAACGTCACTGTAGGGGAGGCAATGCAACGAGCAAAAACGCGAAACCGATTCTTCAAAGCCGCAAAAGCAGAAAAATAAACAAAAAGTATGAATCATGAATTATTGGTCTGGTTGGAATTCTATGCTCCTTTTAAATAGTGTTTGGTGGTAACTAGATTGGCGCAAGTTTAAATTTCCTGCCAATCTTTTAATATAGGATCATTTCAACCTGTCACCTGTAACCTTCCAAAGCTAACTAAATCTAACAATGTCCCAGATTCCTCCCCAGCCTTCCCACTCATCCGTTGATGGTAAGATATCTACCTTTAGGCGTCTGCGTCGGCTGAGCCATATACTTGATAACGCTATTTCCATTCCAGGAACATCTTATCGTATCGGGATTGACCCGATCATTGGTCTGTTACCGGGAGGTGGTGATTTTTTAGGAACAGCTCTCTCAGCCTATATCGTGTTGGAAGCCGCACGAATGGGTGCCCCGCGAGACACTCTAGTGCAAATGGTGTGGAATATCATCGTTGATACACTGAGTGGAACTGTGCCCGTGCTGGGGGATTTTCTCGATGTAACTTGGAAGGCTAATACCAAAAACATTGTTCTGCTGGAAGAACATCTGAAAATTCCCAATTCCCAACCCACAAAGAAGGTAGATTGGTTATTTCTTGCTGGGCTATTTGGTGTGCTGCTTTTGGTTGTCGCAGGTGTGGCTGCACTCAGCTTTATGGTCTTGAGATGGTTGCTGGGAACGCTCACCCGTTAATGTGAGGAATGAGCTATAAATTGACAAGTTGAAACGTTAAAATTTATAGCATTCGTATTAGGCGGCTATATTGAGATAGAAAATTACTCTATTAAAAACTTTCTAGAGTTAAGTTATTAATATATTATTAATATTAGTTAATTAAAGTTACACCAAAAACAAGCTTTCTGGTTCATTGTTAAAAATATATTGATAGTCAAACACTAAAAAATTAAGATGGCGAATAATCAAAAACCCCAAGGTTTTCACTGTGTCTGTTGTAAATGTAGCCATGACTAACTCCGTTAATTTTTTATCTCTTATCTTAGGTTTTTTAACAAAATAACTACGTTTGGCAAAAAAAATATTTTCATGTCTAGGGATAATAATTCCATTAATCCTGTGGGTATTTTGAATAGGTTTTATATAATTTATTATAAAGCTCTCTTGATTCTTCTGTAATTCATATAAGCGTTCATGCTGTAACCAACTCATTTGGAAAATCATTTTAAGCACTTCAAAACCTAAAATATAATAAAAAATAGTATTTCTATCTTTCTTGTTAGAAATTAATTGTAGTGCCACTTCAAAATGAGAATCACTATGAGTTCTCAAATCTTGAGATAAATGGATATAGAATTGTTTAATATAGTTGCTTAGTACCAATTCATTTATCTCTGTATTAATATGAAATTTCCTAAGGTGTTTTTCTATTATTAAGTGAGGAAATTGCTCTAAAAGGTTTTTTGCAACCACTTCTTCAGATGTGGAATTTTCAATACAATCAGTTGTTTTGGATTTAGTAATTGAACATATTAACTTACCAGTTAATAATCTACCTGTTTTAGGTCTAAGGAAAATTTTATGCACATTCCCTCGTTTCAATAGTAGTTCTTGAGAATTTACTAACATCCCTCTAGAGAGTAGCCTTCGATGTTTCTGAAGAATGGGGTTTATCCATGAGTGATCACAGTTGGATCAGAAACAGCAAGGACATTTTACTCCAGACCCTTAAATCCTTTCATCAGAGTTAATACAGATAAGCTTTGAATCTTGATACACGAGGCGGGGAGTAAAGGCAAAAAATCAACCGCATGAGCCATTCGCGGATTTTTGCAGTGATTGGAAGCTGAGTTAGGCTGCGCGGATTTTAGGGAAACAGAGTTAGTTCCATTAAAAGGGGTTGATTCCTTAAGAGAGGGTACCCTAACGCAACAGGATAAGAGGTTCGTTGTGAGCAGTAAAGCCAACCCAAGACTATCTCGAAATTGGGTGGAGATGAATCAGCTGCTGTTCGTGAAGCCTTTGGTAATACTACAGCTGAGTAGGTTAGCTGCTCAATTTGCAGGATGCGAACCTGATGTGAAAACACCCATCAAGTCTCTGCTCATTATTTTATCCTTCCTCACAGGAGTCAGCCAGGTTCAGTAGGACACAAAAAAATCTGGCTCATTCCCCTGCCCTCAACCCTGACAAAGAAGCCATAGGCGGGGGCGGGGAGAATTGAGAGTTGTAGGGCTTATTATTAATTCGTACTTACGAATTAGGTTGACCCCAACCAACAGGGGGCGAGTGGAGAGGCAAGGCCTTTTAATCGCCTTTAATTACTAATTATTAATTGGTAATTAGTAGTTATGGTGAATGCGAGTCAAAAACGAAAATATGAAAGTTTCTTTTGTTGTCCCTCTTGCTCATTTACTGGCAACATAAGTTGAATATCCCCTTCTGTGGGCCCTCTCCCCCTCCTCTTGGGTCACGGGGTGGCGGGTGGTTGGGATATCTTCAAGCCAGCGGCTTCTTGACGATATTCTTTCAATTCGATCTTGACGGGTTCTACGTTCCAGATATCCTGGCAGTAGTCCCGAATCGTGCGATCGCTCGAAAAGTATCCCATACGCGCCGTGTTGAGAATTGACATCCGATTCCAGTTGTTCTGGTCACGGTAAGCTTGACTCACCTGCTCTTGGCACTCGATGTAAGACTGGTAGTCTGCAAACAGCAGATATTCATCTTTGTGCATCAGCGAATCTACCAGCGGTTGGAACAAATGAGGATTCTCTGGAGAGAAGTAACCTGAACTAATCCGCTCAATCACTTCCCGCAGTTCCCCATTACTGTTGTAGTACTCTTGCGGGTTGTATCCCTTGGCCTTGAGAGCGTAGACTTCCTCAGCCGTTAAACCAAACAAGAAGAAATTCTCGGCTCCCACCGCTTCCCGAATTTCGATATTGGCTCCATCTAAGGTACCGATGGTCAGGGCTCCATTCAAGGCAAACTTCATATTTCCCGTGCCAGAGGCTTCCTTCCCGGCGGTGGAGATTTGCTCCGAAAGTTCGGCAGCGGGGTAAACTCGCTCACCGAGAGATACAGAGAAGCCTTCCAAGAATACAACCTTAATGCGATCGCGCACATCGGGGTCGTTGTTCACCACTTTCGCCACCGAGTTGATCAACTGGATAATCAGCTTAGCGATGAAGTAGCCCGGAGCTGCTTTCCCCGCAAAAATGAAGGTTCGGGGCAGAATCTCAATATTCGGATTCTTTTTAATCCGGTTGTACAACGTAATGACGTACAACACGTTCATCAGTTGGCGTTTGTATTCATGAAGCCGCTTCACCTGAACATCAAACAAGGAATTGGGATCGACTTCAATGTCGTTGTAGAGCAGAATGTAGTCCGCTAATTCCTGCTTGCGTTCTTGCTTAATCTGACGCCAGCGCTGGCAAAACTCGGCATCATCAACAAAGGCTTCAAGCTGCTTGAGTTGATCGAGCTGAGTTACCCATTCCAAGCCAATCTTTTCCGTAATTAACTCAGATAACTTGGGATTGCTCAACAAAACCCACCGACGTGGCGTCACCCCGTTAGTCTTATTATTGAACTTCTCAGGCCACAACTCGTAGAAATCTCGTAGGACATCCCGCTCTAGCAATTCTGTATGCAGCGCTGCCACCCCATTGATGGAATGGCTGCCCACACAAGCCAAGTGTGCCATGCGGACGTACCTCTCACCACTTTCCTCAATCAGCGACATGCGAGCGAGTCGTTCCTTATCACCAGGATACTTGGCACGTACCTCATCGAGGAACCGACGGTTGATTTCATAAATAATTTCTAGGTGTCTAGGCAACAGGCGTTCAAACAGGCTAACAGGCCAGCGCTCCAGAGCCTCTGCCAGTAGGGTATGGTTCGTGTAGGCAAAGGTATTTTTGGTAATGTACCAGGCTCGATTCCAACCTAATTGATACCGATCTACCAGCAGCCGCATTAACTCAGCAACACCAATAGAGGGGTGAGTGTCATTCAGCTGGATGGCAACCTTCTCGTGGAATTGATCAAAATTCTGGTGGTTTCGGCGATAGGTCTTGATGATGTCCTGCA
>NZ_DATNPA010000252.1:0-8950 GCF_036703385.1 Allocoleopsis sp.
AGTCCGGTGTACAGGTGTTTCTGTTTGGGGGAAATGATACTCGACTGCAAATTGGGGAACAATTAGGGGCATCTCGAACGTTTAACTACCATCAGTTGCCGGATGTACCAGCACAGGTGCGAGACTTAACGGAAGGATGGGGGGCTGATGTAGTGATTGAAGCAACAGGTATCCCGGCCGTATGGGAACAGGCGATCGCATCGGGTCGCCCTGGTGCCACCATTAACTTATTTGGCGGCTGTCCCCGCGATACCACGATTACCATCAGTACCGAACAGCTACATTACAACGCCCTGACTCTCAAAGGGGTCTTCCACAACACACCCATCCATGTGCGCGAAGCCCTAGCCCTGTTGGCGAGTCGAGTCATCCCTTTTGAGCAGCTAATCACTGACCATCGACCGCTTCAAGATTTGGCGCAGGCGTTTGAAGATATGAAGAATCGTAAAGCTATTAAGGTGGCAATTGAACCAGGGAGATAGGGATGTTAAATCAAAAGTCAAACGTTAACCGATTGGGGATTTGGAATGTGGGATTGGGAATGAAAAATTCCCTCAACGGCAAAAGGTCAGAGGCGAAAAGAATTCTCCTTTTACCGCTGACTCTTTTCCTTGTGCCCTTTTCCTTGTCCCTGTTTCCTGCAACTGCCAACGCCTTACCGGGTCAGAGGACGGATGTCGTCGCAGCCTGGATTAATGCCAACCCAACCCTGCGACCGGGTATTGGGGATGGACTACGTGTCACCAAAAGCAACACACCTGCCCAGCGATTTACCTTCCAAGCCTCCGTACTGCCTCCAGGTCGCCTCACAACTCCGAAAGACCGAGGGACAATCCGCACTGAGCGCATGACTTTCTATGATATGACCAACGGCGTGACTCTTGAGCGGCTGAAGGAATCGCTACGGGTGATCTATGGCCTTACGGTCTATGAAGATTTTGATCGCGCCCAACTGGTGTACGACTATCCCGTCCCACAAACCATAGATTTATCACGGCGGCAGAATCGCCGTTTGTTGGAGCAACAGCAGGGCGAACTGCGGGTAGGAGACCGCTTTGCCTATTGGTTGGAGATTACCCAAACCGAGAGTGGGAAGGCGTTCAATGGGCAAATCACAGTATTCCTCAAACAAGATTTAGACAAGCTACAAGCCGAATTGCGCGATCGCTAGCACCCAGGAAAAAAGCAAAAACCCAAAAATATCTTGACCAAAAATCAAAAAGGTCTCAAGCCCACCACTGAAAGTCGTGAGGAAAATCCAAAATCCCCAATCCCAAATCCCAAATCGAATGACTTGGCAACCTTGCCTAATTAGCTGATACCCAATCCCGTGTCACAGCCGCTGACCTAGCTTTACTCACTATGCCAGACTCCAGCAAAAATACTCTTGACGGCTCTTGAAATTCGCTTTAAATCTTCACTAAGCAGCGGTGGCCAGTCCACCCCAGCCAGAAGCCCAGCGTCAAAATGTTGTCGGCTCTCAAGAGATAACAGATAAAGGGAGTAAACGAGTTCTCGGTCAAGAGCGGAGGTCGTTCGTAGAGCCTCAAATACGACTTTTAAGGCTAACAAAAGACTGGTCACTTGACCCGGAATGGGTGCCTTTCTCTGCTTCAGGCGCACAAGGAAAGCATCAGTATTTTGGTCAGAGGAGGTTCCCTGATAAATTAAAAAACTACGGGCTGTTTTGTAATCCATTGATTGTCAAATGCCACCTTCCTAGAGCGTGTTCTACTGGAGCTAATGCCTACAATTTTTACATTGGATGGGTCAAATCCAACACATCCCATCGTGTACTGTTTTATCAAAATACTCCCTGATCCGCTTGACAGCCTGCAAGCTTTATTTTAGTATCCGCTTAAGCTAGCTTCATGCAACCCGCACAATTCCCTTCAGTTCCCTACATTTGATGTTGTTGTGATGAGTAAGTGAATGTGCTATAAATAGATCCTTTGAGACCTTATAGGGTGGAGTACAAGAATAAGAATGAAACAAGTGGGAACTCATCTGGTTGTTGATGCATGGGGAGCACCGGAAGACCTTCTCAATGACCCTGAGGGAATTCGCCGCGCCATTATGGATGCAATTGAAGCTGGAGAAGCTACCCTTATCGATTTGTGTGTACACCAGTTTAGTCCCCACGGAGTAACAGCAACTGCTACATTAGCCGAGTCTCATATCGCCATCCATACTTGGCCTGAACACGGATATTTCGCGGCTGACCTATTCTTTTGCGGTCGTGGTAAGCCGGCAGAGGCCATGAAACTGCTAGAAACAGCGCTAAAAGCCAAGGAAGTCAGAACGAGGGAAATCCCCCGTGGTTTTGATAAAGCTGTACAGAGCAATGGGCGATTGGAAGATTTTGCTTACCAGACAGTTGGGTAAGCTGTTGCTTCGTGACGAATAATCAAGCTGTAATGCAGGGCAAGGGTAACGAAACCTTGCCCTTTATAATTTCTTGCAAACATTAATATCCCTACCCCCTAGAAACGGTGACGATTCCTCCGACATTTCTAGAATTCAGGTATATCGACATTTTGGCAAAATAGAATTATACCGAGTTGCTTTCAGACGTAGTACTTTCTCTCTCCCTTGTCCTCCTTGTCCTCCTATCTACTATCTTTGACTGCAACTTGGTATTAGCCAGAGCCTCTGACTCGCTTAATTTTCCACAAGCAGGCTTTTCGACCCACCCTGAAACTTTGTAAAAACGAGATGCTTTCCTTAAAACTAGCTGTACGATGCAAGTTGTATGGGTCCCAAAAGAGTCGCTCAAATGATGGCGAGCCGTTTTGCGGGTGCGTGTACAGCCATACCCTGCGGGAACCCTTACTGGAAATGGACATGAGAACAGCAAAGCGACTCCGTTAGCGTTAGCGAAGCACTGGAGTTCAGACAAGAACCCAATACCGCACAAGCGGGAAGCGGGTGGGTAACGCCCAACAAGAGCGAAAACAATATGGGTAACGCCCAACAAGAGCGAAAACAATAGAAGTAGAGTCGCCCCAAAGGAGATGAAAATGTTAGAAACCATCTTGGTTTTTGTCTTGGGTTTGACACCACCCATCCTTTCTTTATGGATGATGCGAAGAGCAAAGCAACGCATGGAAGCTAGGCTTTTGGCCGTGAGACAACAGTCATTGGTAAGAGTACCACCCACTAATCAACTGTCTTCAGACCGATATTACCTGGAAGGTGTTGGTTATTTAATCGGTGACATTACCTGCCAATTCAACGCCCGTTCGGCTTACATTCGCTGTGCGATTAATCCATCGGGCCCTTGTGAGAAGTGCCATCATTATGAACCGAAGGAGTGAAAGCTGAAAGATTAAGTCGAATTAGCGAGGATTAGGAAGAAGAGGACGCTAAAGACAGAACGTTTAAGCCTAAAAATAAAGCTGCGATCGTTCCACAAACACAAATTTCCCCCGTTGAAATTTTTCCTAAAACCTCTTCTATAGGTACCAGGGCAATTTCAACCTCTTCTGTAATATCTAGCTGTTGGGTGCTAGATGGATGGGCATTCTCTGCAAGAAATAAATGAATTTTGTTCGTATCCTTAACAGGATTATCATATAACGTGGCTAAAGGAATCATCTGTTCAGCCACATACCCTGTCTCCTCTTCTAGTTCTCTAGCCGCAGCTGTCAGGCTACTCTCAGTCTCGGAGTTAAAGCCGCCACCTGGCAATTCTAATAAAATTTCCCTAACGCCATGACGGTATTGACGAACAAATACAATTTCTCTGTGCTGAGTAACGGCAAGAATCAGGACGATATCAGGTCTAACATTGACAAAAAAGTCATCAATCACTTGACCGCTTGGTAACTCCACCTCATCCCGCCTAACTTGACACCATTGGTTGTCAAATGCCATCTGTGACTTGAGGATTTTCCAAGGCTGTAGAGAACTCATATCAAAATTAGACGCCTTTATACGAACGCTCACAAGGACAAACGAAAATTCTTAGCCTTCAACCTTCAACCTTCAACCTTCAACCTTCAACCTTCAACCTTCAACCTTCAACTCATTTTCCAAGCAGTGAGGGAGAGAGGACACCTAAACATTGATGAAAAAAATCGAGCCAGGGGAAATAGGAACCTGACTCAAGCCTGCACTAAGTTTAGCGAATTAGAGCTATTATATTTTTTTGCAAAATATTTACAGGGTCGTCAAAAATCCAATCAAGCCTTGCCCACTAATCGCTTCTAAAGCTAACAGAGAAATAAAGCCAATCATGGCGAGACGACCATTGAGTACTTCAGCATAGGATGTAAAGCCAGTGCGAGTCGCTTCTTCTACATACATCTTGGGTTCAATGGCAAAGTTGTTCAATTTGCCTTGGTCGTCCGCGATCGCTCCATTACGGCTCATGAATGTCTCCTATTTATCTTATCGGTGTTTCTTCTTGTAACTTAACTTAACAAGATTATTAATTTTTGTAAAAGTTAGCTTAAAAAAGTCAAACTTATGCGTATTGGTATTGAAACTTTCACTGTACATAAGCGGTTCCCCTTAACCATCAGTCGGGGAACAACATCCCAAACGACCAATGTCTGGGTGCGGGTAGAACAGCAGGGAACCGAAGGTTGGGGCGAAGCTTCTCCTTTTTCCATCAGTGGAGATGGGCGGGCAGGCATCTCTCCAGTTTTGCAAAGCACACAGACACTCATAGAAGCCCTACAACTGGTTGCTCAAATCCTGGAAACATTTAGCCCGTGGGAGCGGCAGAAGATTGAGCGGGTGCTAAGGGAAGCAGAAGTGCCGTCTGCGGTTTGTGCCGCCATTGATGTGGCATTGCACGATTGGATGGGCAAGTGGACGAAAATGCCACTATGGCGTTTGTGGGGATTGAACCGCCGTCGGATTGTGCCAACATCGGTTACGGTTGGGATTAATACGCCGGAGGGCGCTCGGCAGCGAGTACGCGACTGGCTGCCGTTGACAGGTGGCAGGGTTTTGAAAATCAAACTCGGCTCTCCTGCGGGAATTGAGGCAGATCGGGAGATGCTGCTGGCTGTTCGAGAAGAAGCGCCCCAGGCGCAGCTTTTGGTTGATGCGAATGGGGGTTGGAGTCTAGAAGAGGCTGTAACGATGTGTGATTGGCTGGCGAGTCAGGGCGTTAAGTATGTGGAACAGCCGCTCCCAGTTGGGCAAGAGGACAAATTGCCCGAATTGCGCGATCGCTCGCCGTTACCCATTTTTGTGGATGAAAGTTGTTTCACCAGCCGCGATATTCCTAAACTCGCCGAGCGCGTGCATGGGATTAACATCAAATTAATGAAATCCGGAGGCTTAACCGAGGCAATGCGGATGGTGCATACAGCAAGGGCGTGTGGGTTGCAGGTGATGTTTGGTTGCTATTCCGACAGCATCCTCGCGAATACGGCAGCGTCTCACCTGTCGCCACTCGCCGATTATCTAGATTTAGATAGTCATCTGAACTTAATAGATGACCCGTTCACGGGAGCAAGCCTTCAGGATGGGCGTCTGATTCCTAGCGATTTACCAGGATTGGGAGTGGAATACCGTGCATCTAACCCCTAACCATCGCGTTGCGGTTTTGCTCCATGAAGGAATTCGCGGTTCCAATGGGAAAACGGGGCTGACATTTTTACGCTACGGTGAAGCTCCTGTCGTGGCAGTGATTGACCAGCAGTGTGCTGGGGAGTCGTTGTCTCAACTCACGAGTATTGAGTGTGATGCCCCGATTGTGGATTCGGTTGCCTCTGCACTGGCTTATCAACCCGATGTCTTACTCATCGGGATTGCACCGTCTGGGGGGGGATTACCGGAGGTGTGGCGACAGGAGGTGAAGCAGGGGGTTGCGGCTGGGTTATCGGTGGTGAATGGGTTGCATAGCCAGATGGCTTCTGACCCAGAGTTACAACGTTTACTGCGACAGGGGCAGTGGATTTGGGATATTCGTCGAGAGCCACAGGGATTAGGGGTAGGGAGTGGAAAGGCGCGATCGCTTCCGTGTCGGCGGGTGTTGACAGTAGGGACGGATATGAGTGTGGGCAAGATGTCCGCAAGTCTGGAGTTGCATCGAGCGGCGCGGTTCAAAGGCATACGCTCAAAGTTCCTGGCAACCGGTCAAGCGGGTGTGATGATTGCGGGGGAGGGAATTCCTTTAGATGCGATACGGGTAGACTTTGCCACCGGAGCTGTAGAGCAGATGGTGATGCGCTCTGGTGAGGATTATGATTTGTTGATTGTTGAAGGGCAAGGTTCACTGTTACATCCGGGTTCAACGGCAACCCTACCCCTGATTCGCGGCACTCAGCCAACGGGATTGGTGTTAGTGCATCGGGCAGGGCAAATTCATATCCGCAATCACGAGCATGTGCCCATTCCGCCATTACCTAAGGTGATTGAGCTGTATGAGACGGTGGCTAGAGCAGGAGGGGCATTTGCGTCGGTGAAAGTGGTGGCGATCGCACTGAATACGGGTCACTTGGATGCTGAATCTGCGTTGCGTGCGATCGAGCAGGTCGGAAGAGAAACAGGGTTACCTTGCACGGATGCGGTTCGGTTAGGCGGGGATTCGCTGGTAGATGCTGTGATGGCTGAGTAATATCATGTCTGAATACGCGATCGCTCTCTATATTCTCACTTCGCCAGCAACTTGGCTGACAATCAGAAGCAGCTACAGAAGGCTAGGCTAATAAGTGATAAATAAGCGTTCGCATATAGGAGCGATTGCTATAACTTTGTTGCTCGGCAAAATTTTATGCCTTACAGTCAATTTACAACAATCACTAAAGTTAAAGAAGCTTTTAACCTCTCCACAATAGAAGGGATTCGCTTTCTGCCAGAGATTGCTCCTATCTTACCTTCCAATACTCTGCAAGATTATTTGGAAGAAACTTTACCCATTGCGATTGCCACGGGCAGCGAAAAAGCACGTTCAGAACTGATTATTACTCCCGTATTGGTAGAGGTACGACGGATTCTTAATCGCAAAGTGACGCTGTTCTCTGGGGAAGATTTTACAGTTGATGAAAGTTTAGGGCTGAATGGACGCTGTGATTTCCTGATTAGTCGCTCTGCTGAAATGCTGGCGATCGAGGCTCCAGCGGTAGTGATTATAGAAGCAAAACAGGCTGACCTCAAAACAGGGTTTGGACAATGCGTGGCTGAGATGGTTGCTGCCCAAAAGTTTAACGATGCTAAGACAAAATCTATCCCAATTATCTATGGCGGCGTCAGCAACGGGGTTCAGTGGCAATTTCTGAAATTGGAAGGGCAAACGATAACTATTGACCTGATAATTTATCCCCTTCCTCCTGTGGAACAAATCTTGGGTTTTTTGGTGTGGATGGTGCAGAACGGTTAGCGATCGCTCTGTGTATTCTTGCTTGTACTCGGCTTCGCTGGTGCTGAAAACAACAATGAAATTGCTGATTGTAGATGTAGAGGCGGTAGAGTAAAGCGATGGATACCACTACGAGAGAGCAGGACATTGTAAAGCAGGTGATTCAACGATACGCCCAGTTCAAACCTTCTCACGGCGATATTCGACTCGACACGGTATTTGACGACACACACAACCGGTATGCACTGATGCAAGTGGGTTGGGATAGAGGACAACGGGTGAGAGGAAATTTGATTTATGTGACTTTGAGTGAAGGCAAGGTTTGGGTGGAATATGACGGGATGGAACAGGGAATTACTAAAGACTTAATCGCCGCAGGCATTCCTCCAGAGCAAATTGTTCTTGCATTTCTTCCTGAAGAGCAAACTGCCGCAACTGCTTAAACTCAAACTGTGATGATAGCTGCACCAAAGCTGTTGTTCGGGCTGTGGCTGCTTTCAATTCAGCCTCAACCAGTCTATCTAACTCTGCTTGTTGTTCTGGAGGAAGTGTCTGTCCTTCATCGCGTGTTGTTCGCCACAGATTCATCAAGTCAGATAAACGCTGTTGCTGCTCGGCACTAAAAAAACACTCAGGACGAAAACTCTGGATAATCAGTAATGTACTAAATTCATTATTAGTGCAATCGCTCGATAAAGCCTCTCCTATCAAATCCAGTTACCAGTTATAGGTGATAAACATCTTTTAGAGTATTACCCTACTTCTTCGGCTTTATCTTCTCAATAAAACCCTCAAAGAGAACCCTAATATCCTCTAAATATTCGTATGCTTTGTCAAACTCATTATACTTGCACATCCTGAGAGCTGCGTTACACTTAGCTGAAATAACTTTAATATCATTCTTTAGTTTAGCTTCAAGGCTTTCAGACTCATTGAGTTTCCTTAGATTTGGAAGTACTTTATCACGTAACTCCTCGAAATCATACTCATCTAGTAGGTCTTCTTCATATTGAGTCTGTAAATCCTTAGCAGCTTGTATCAGAATTTCTAACGGCGAATCTTTGCCAGCATCCCTACCAGAGTCTTGCTGGCGTTCTGGAACCATCAGACTCTATCCTTAGCTGCTTAAAAAATATTAGGAATTTTACCTATATATTTTACATTTTCTCAATCTTGCATTTTCTCAGTAAGCTCGTTCAACCAATAACAACATTTTTCAGTAGAATACTTTAATCTATTAAAATATTTATTTATATTAGATACAGTTTCTTGAGTTACTCCTCTAATTCTTGTGGAATCTCTACCTATTTCATTAAATAGATATTCCAAATCTTTGGCTGCATTAATACATTTTTCGCGGTCTTGCTGACCTAAATCTAGCACTTCCTGTTGAATATGCATTTCATAATGTTTTAAAGCGCCTGATAGACTACTCATAGTATTTTGCATAATTTTAAGATGTTCAATTGTTAATTTAATATCCTGATGTGTAAAATTTAGCGACTGTAATCGCTTAGGTGTTTTCCACCAGTTTATAAACTTTGATAATTCCTCTATACGTAATGACAATTCTTTAGAAATTCGCTGAAATAGCCACGGAGAAATACTAGTAGTGTTAGGAAGATAACTTAA
>NZ_DATNPA010000253.1:0-5322 GCF_036703385.1 Allocoleopsis sp.
CGATCGCAATGCTGTCATTGATGAAGAGTGAGATATATCGCGGTTCACAAGTAGGTGAAATACCCAGATTGTAGGGGCAAGGCATGCTCCATTGGTGTAAATTTAAGCCCTGGCGACTGGAAGTCGCGGCTATAAAAACAAAGTCCGCCTGCGCGGACTAACGAAATATCAAGGATTTTGAACCAGCGCAGGCGGGTTTCGTTTATGTAGCGGTTCTCGGTTGCTTAGAACACATGGTAGGGGCGATTCATGAATCGCCCCTACAAACAATCCTGTCGAAGAAACTCGATATTGAGTTCTAGCTTCTCTCCTAACCACAGAGCATGATTCGTATGGTCTTCCACATCATCCCCCGTCTCAGGGTGAATGAGCACATCCAACCCCTCACGATTGAGCATTAACCAGGGGACGACGTTACCGAACTGATTCGGCAAGAACGCAACTTGATACATCGCTTTTGGGTGCGGCCCAATCGGCTTGTCATGCCAGCGCCCAAGTTGCACCTCAAACCGATCGCTCAATCCTTCTCGTACACGCGCCGCCGCATCACGACTTGCCGCATCAAAGTAAATATGAGCGTGAAAACCAGTAATCGCGATCGTATCGTCTTTCATCGCTTCGGTAAGTTCCCCTGTTCGCTCTCCACTCTAAGCGGCACGAGACAAACCTTGTCTTAAGAATTGTTACCGAGCAACGATTCAAACTCAACCTTTAATGATTGAATATCGGCAACTCTTGCCACTAATAAATTTTCTTGACCCGCATCATGGAGTCGCTCGCTCCAGTACCGAATCGGCTCAGAGTGATTCAGCCAGAATTGAATCACAGTGTCTACAACCCGATCTAGCTCCCAACCTCGCGTTGGGGAAACAGTCTCGACCGACTTCAGGAAAGCATCGAGAGAGCATTGATAGGTTCCGAGATATTCTATGCCAACTGAGCTTCCCCTCTGGTAAACCTTCTGTTGATGATTGAAGAAGTCTAGGACAGGAGATATTCCCAAGATTTCAAAGGTGTATTTCATGGCTGTCTTCCTATCTATATATAAATCCTAAGACGATTTAATCAATAGTATGGTCACAAAATATGTATCGTAAACATCTAACTGAAGGTATCTTTTTTAGCGTTCTTGGTATGATTTACAGTTCGAGCTGGAGTCCAGTAAGCTATTGTTATATCTTTGGAAAAAATTAGCACTCAATCTTCACGAGTGCCAACACTAAACTGCTTAACTCTCCACTTTTTGTAGGTCTTCAAGAGTTAGCACTCATCATTGTTGATTGCTAAATGATGAATGGCTGAATTTACTCAAAAGTAAGACGCATCTCCCACTTGATTGGCTGGCTTTAAGGGAGAAGCCTTGTTGAAATTCCTTCTTCTTCTATTTGTGGGAGCGTTCTCTATAGTTTATTTTTTTACAAATCATTGAGAACTGCTACAGGTTTGGCAATAATCGGACAGCAATCCAGCTTGAGTCAGGAGCGCGATCGTATCCGTAAAAACAGACTAAACCTTCATCCGGCTGGGAAAATCTGTCTTCTTCGGTACGGATATTGAGTTCTAGTGCTAAGTTTCAATAAATCTGCTTAAAGATAGGTGCTACTTCACGCTGTATTGAGTTATACATTATGAATAGGATAAAAAACACTTTGGCGGACAGGCTTGATATCCCGATTAGACCTCTCCAGAAACTAGATTTACACCCTTAGGTAACAGATAGGTTTCGGACTCTTTTTTGGAGATGTCTACTGGTCTACTTGGTAAAGATTCGTTAATCGCTAGGCAATAATTATGTTCGATGCAACATTATCAAAAGAACAGTTAAAAGCACGCTCCTGGACACCAAGCTTGAAGCTGTTACAAGCGATTGTTAACAAATTTTTAGAAAATACTGAAGAGTTTTTTACGTCTTACTTAGAGTCAATCGGAATGGCTTGGTGGGTTAAAATCGTCACAAAAAAGCCTGACTGTACATACTACTTCGGTCCTTTTGCCAGTCATCGGGAAGCTCAGCTTTCTCAACTCGGTTACATTGAAGACTTAGAACAGGAACGGCCTCAACTGATTGCGATTGAGATTAAGCAGTGTCAGCCCCAAGAGCTAACAATTTCTGACGAGGACTGGAAAGAAAACATTTGCAGTGCTATTGCACGCAATATTAGTGCATAGCTCAGTTTCGTAGGCTGCTCAGTGTACTCCGCAGAGACGATCGCCTAAGCAAGTTGAGCTGGGACGCGATCGCTTCCTTATACTTATCTACAATTCCCTTAGGGCCCTGACAGGTGTAGGTTTTTTACAAGAGAGTGAGTAGTCATGAGCATGAGAGTGAAAATAGAGGATGAAACCTAGGTGCATCTAGGAGTGAAAATGCTTTCAAATAAGCATCTTTTAGATTGGTCATGTATAGTGTCACAGCAGATGAATCATCTGTCACTGCCTCAAGTCGCCGGACTAGCGACGTGGAGTTTTGGCATGGTGATGACCAAATCAAGTAGCTTAACCCAGGTATCTAACTTTATTGCCAAGATCAATGGAGAAAAGGCCAATACAGTACGTCAGCGACTCAAAGAATGGTATCAAGAGGCATCAGCTAAAACAGGAAACAAGCGTTGTAGTCTGGATGTCAGCAGTTGTTTTGCCCCGTTAATGCGGTGGGTGATTAGCTTGCTGCCCAGAAAGATTGAGCAAATAGCCTTAGCCTTGGACGCCACAAGTATCAGTGATAAATTTGTCGTCTTATCGCTCAATATAATGCTGGCCGGCTGTGGCATCCCGATGGCTTGGTGTGTAGTCAAAGCCAGTGAACCGGGCAGTTGGAAACCTCATTGGCAAAAACTGATCGAACAACTGCAAGATGCAATTCCGAGCCGCTTTGAGGTGATTGTGACGGCTGACCGAGGCTTGTATGCTCCTTGGTTGTATCAACTGATTGTCCAGGCTCGATGGCATCCGTTTTTACGGATTAATCATCAAGGCACTTATCGCATTCCACCCAATCAGAGATGGCGTCCCCTGGCTGAGGTTGTTCGGACTCCCGGACAACTCTGGTCAGGTCGAGTTGTTTGCTTTCAAACCAACCCACTCCCCTGCACGTTACTGGCTCGTTGGGACATTGGCTACAAAGATCCTTGGTTAATTCTGACTGACCTTGCTCCCAGTCAAGCTGACCCACTCTGGTATGGACTACGTTCTTCCACCGAATGTGTTTATCGCGATCTTAAATCTGACGGTTGGCAATGGCATCATACTCGTTTGCTCGACCCCAACCGTGCTGAACGTCTGTTGTTAGCCATTGCTGTTGCTACTCTTTGGATGGTGATGCTTGGTGGCGATGCGGAAAATCAATTACTTTCCTCTCAACACATCCCTTGCTCCCAGCCTCTTCATCCACCACCATTACGTCAAGTTTCTTGTTTTCTCCAGGGTTTACTTACCCTCATTGCTAATCTCGTGAATGACATTCCTATTCGTCTTCATCGCTGGAGTTCTTTTCCTTCTACTCCTGTTGATGCTTTTTACTACCCTAACTCCTCCTAGTTGTAAAAAACCTACACCTGTCAGGAGACGGGGAGACGGGGAGACGGGGAGACGGGGAGAAAGATATGCAGCAAGGATTTAGGAAATTGCTATGAGAATCTGCTGGTGAGAACCGCGAAATCTAACTATTTTTCAAGTTTTCTGTAGCCCAAGAATAATCCTTGGTAGATTTTTAACAGGTTCAGCCGACCGAATTAGTTTGCTCCACTCTCAGGAAGTCTTATGAATGATTTCCAGCTTTATGCTCTCAAACCCCGCTACGAACAACTTTTTGCAACTTGTCAAATCAGAAGTAGCTGGCTAGAACACCTTGCCAGGACTGCTGAAACCATCATCAATCTGCGATCGCATTATGCAGAGATCGAGAGGCAAACCTTCATCCCTTGGTGGTTTGTCGGCATCCTACACTACCGAGACTTAGGGTTTCGCGAGGCTCATCTGCATAACGGCGACCCCTTGACAAATCGCACTGTTCATGAACCAGCGAATCGACCAGAAGCTCTACCCGCCAACGGCTTAGCCTATACCTTTGTGGAAAGTGCCGTCGATGCCTTGCGTTGGAAGCTGTTCGATACAACTCAAGACCGCTCTATTGGGGCATGGCTGTGGCGGTTTGAAGCGTGGAATGGCTGGAATTATGCCCTGCGCGGACTGAACTCCGAGTATCTTTGGAATGGCACCAATCACTTCGGTTCGGGTAACAATCGAGGGAAATTTGTTGCCGATAATTTTTTTGACCCGAATGCGCGATCGGAACAAATAGGAGCAGCGGCACTACTTTGGTATTTTTATTACAAAGGACTCATTGATACAGGTTTACAGGAGACATCAACTACAGCCAATCCAATCAGTTCGATGGTTGTAGAGCCAGCGTTCAGTACGCCAGGGATTGGCGCTAACCCGTATGCAGGGCAATTGCTCGGTGTGAACACGGCAACGGTACAGCAGCAAGACACGTTACAGCTTCTGGATGCTCTCAACTACTATCAACGACTACCCCAACAAGATTTAGCGATCGCTTGGCTGCAACAGCAACTTCCTGTAGACCTCTTAGCCGAATTTGCACGTCGGTGGCGAGAGAACCCAACGGTAGTAGCCACACCCACTCTTCCGCAAATGGCAACAACACCCGTGTCGGTGATGCCGGAAACCATACCCGCAGATACACCACCTTCAGCACCACCCGTTCAAGAATCTCTCAATCAAACAATTGTCTCGGCAGCGTTAAGCCTAAAAGGTACAAGTAGCGCCCAAGGGCCTGATGGAGGAAGAAATGCCTGTGCTTGGATGCTCAACCGCGTTTTACGACAAGCGGGAATCCCAGCTTTGGGTGAGAATCCAAATTATGTTCCATCTTTAGTAGAAGCTCTCAAGGGAGGCCGAGGTCAACTCATTGAACGATCTCAAGCTAAAGCTGGCGATTTAGTAGTTGCTCATAGCAACGCTCACATTGGTGTAGGGATAGCGGAGGGTTGTCAAAGAGTGCTATCCAACTCGTCTTCTAAAGCCCGCTTTGTCTGGGAATCTGGAATCGATTTTGATGGTTACTATAGGGGTTCAAGTACGATTTACCGACTGCTACAGTAAGCCAACGCTATTACCGATTACCCATAAGTTAATAATTCTGCGATCGCTCCTTGCCAGTAACGTTCTTCAGTCGAGATTTGGATCGAGCCTTTTGCATCGCTTCTCCGACTGTAACATTGAGCTGATCGCCTAATAACAGTACCAGAGAAGTTATTTGGAACCAAAGCAGGAGAACAATGACAGCACCTACCGCGCCGT
>NZ_DATNPA010000254.1:0-5768 GCF_036703385.1 Allocoleopsis sp.
GTTGAAATCGACTAAAATCCCTATCAGGGATTGAAACTGACCGATACTATTGGGAAACGTACTACAAAGAAAGTTGAAATCGACTAAAATCCCTATCAGGGATTGAAACATCTGCCATCACATCGAAGCTGCCTTGAACTATCAAGGTCGAAATCAACTAAAATCCCTAAGATTGAATACGAGACTGGGCAAGTTGAACAAATTTTGGGCAGGCGGGACGCCTACCCCACAAGAAAAAATGACTAAGAGTGGGATGGGCATCTTGCCCATCCAAGAAGAGAGCTCTTCAAGAGGTCAGTGGCTTATAGGTACCCACCCCAACCTCTCGCATTGCAGAACAAAGGTACCCAAAAAGAGTGCTTTTTGGTCGAGTTCCTTGCAGGATATGCGAAAAATGAAGTAGGGGCAGCCCTTGTGTTAGCCTTCCCAGAGGGGAGAGTTCGCACAAGGGTACCCTCACAGGAACATTACTGGAATCAGCAACGCCATAAATGTACAAACGCATCGCCTTACTCAGAACCTAAGAAATCCGAACCGTTCCATAGAATTTGCATATCTCTAGACACAATCGGCAGTAGAAAAACTTAAGGAGCGATCGCTCAATGAACACACTGGAGGAACGCGGCGACTCATTGGTTACACAAGCCTGTCAATATCCACCAGGAAGTGCCGCGCGTCAGAAGCACCTAACAAAGATTATTCGCTTAGTCGCCCCCAAACTTTGGCGAGAGAATACCCCATACTATCAAGACGCCCTGCAACAAACCTGGATTTATTTCTGCCAGAACATCTGCGAAGGCAGGACAGGTAAAGCTTACGACCCTGATCGGGGTAGTATTGTCACCTGGTTAAATTTCTACCTCAAGAAACGACTCCAGGATTTGAGCGAGGACGCTCGCCAGCGGGAAAAAAAAATCGTTACCCCAAAACGAGATGATTATAATGAAGGTTTTGATCCACTCGAAACAATTCCTTCTGAACCGGACGTTCCCCCACTGCTAGAACAAGTCAAGCAATGGGTTGAAGCCGATCCAGACGGTGAATTAAACGGTATCCACATCGCCAACCGTCCAGATGTAACCGCCCAAATCTTAATCCTGCGGCGCTTGCCCCCGGAAACCAGCTGGAAAGACCTGGCTACAGAATTTAACCTATCAGTTTCGACATTGAGCAGTTTTTATCAGCGACAATGTCTACCTCGGCTGCGTAAATTTGGTGAATCAGAGGGATATCTATAGTAGAGAGATTTAGCCAGAGTTCATCTACCTGTTTTAGCTGCTGTACCTAACCCCAACGATTCAGTACCACTCAAGGAAGAATACCATGACACACCCCACCCACGAGCTAGACAACTTGTCCTTGTCGCTACCCATCACTCAGACGGCACTTCGTACAGCACAGCAGTTTGCCAACGAACAACCCACCCCTCAAAAAGCTGAGCAAGTCCGGTTCAATACCTTAGCCGTATGTGTAGTCAATGACTACTTGCAGATGATGGGCATTCCGACAAACTTAAAAGCTAGCGACAGCTGGAATCCTGTATTACGCCTGTGTGCGAATGTTGCTGACTTGGAAGTCACAGGAGTAGGTCGGGTAGAATGTCGCCCCCACCAAAACTCTCAGCCCAATTGCTATATTCCTCCCGAAGTTTGGTTAGATAGAGTTGGCTATGTTGTTGTTGAGATCGATGAACTCTCCCTTGAAGCAACCGTATTAGGTTTTACCCAAAACGTAGCTAGAGAAGAATTACCCATTAGGCAGCTACAACCGATAGAAGATTTAATCGATTGTCTGGTAGAACCTCAACCTGTGATACAACCCAAGAAGGCAAAAATCAACTTGAGCCAATGGCTTTTCAATACCTTTGAGCGAGGTTGGGAAACCGTAGAAACGCTGTTAGCCCCAGCCGAGTCTGATTTAGCCTTTAGTTTCCGCAGTGCCCCCGATTCCGTTATGGCTGAACCTGAACTCTATAAAGAATACATCAGTCGCGCTAAGCTCATCGATTTAGGAATGCAGCTAGCGGGTTACCCAGTGGCTTTAGTGGTGGAACTCCAACCCGAATCCGATCGCAAAACCAATATTCTCCTCCAGGTGCATCCCATCGGCGATCAATTGTATCTCCCCCCACTGCTTCAACTCACCGTCCTCGATGAATCTGGATTAATTTTTCTGGAAGCCCAAGCCAGAAATGCGGATAATTATATACAGTTACAGTTTAGTGGTGTACCTGGGGAACAATTTAGCGTTAAAGTCGCTTTGGGTGATGCCAGCGTCATAGAAGACTTTGTACTGTGAGTGTCATCATCCCCCAATCTCTGCCCTCCTTTCTCAAGAAGGTTGGGAGTTGCCAGCAGGGAAGCCCTAATCGGTCTTTAAGCCATTGACGTACTCGCCTTGGCAACAGTGAAAGCCCAGATTTCCATCTTCTCTCCTTCACTCATCTTCCCAAGCAACCAGCGAAGCCTTTAAGCGGAACTGGATCGTGCTGGAATCCGTGAATTTTTGTTAAGGATCGGTCAATCCAAAGCTCTTTGAGCGAATTCCCACAACACAGAAGTGCATAGCCTAACAATGATAGGAGATAGAACTTCTAGGAGCGTACCACGGAGTCATCTCGATTGCCGATGCAATGCCCTTAACTGCGATCTGGAGAAGCCATCATGGGTAAGTTAGTCGTCCTCAAGCTATGGGATGGTAGCTTTGAGCAGGGATTTCCCGTCACCTTACAAATTGGAGACGATGAACGTCACCCCTGTTTAG
Source organism: Allocoleopsis sp. (assembly GCF_036703385.1). NCBI lineage: Bacteria > Bacillati > Cyanobacteriota > Cyanophyceae > Coleofasciculales > Coleofasciculaceae > Allocoleopsis > Allocoleopsis sp. Next base: position 2,764 of record NZ_DATNPA010000254.1, read on the forward strand.
AAACAATCGGAAAACTGCCACCGATCCCAGAAATTCCCAAATACTACGGTACATGGGCTACCAATTATCGCCGTTTGGGACTGCGTTCCCGACTCGAAGCCAGTGTTGCCCAGGTCACGAATGTTTCTACAATAGAAAGTTGCTGTAGTGCAGCCCAAATTTTACGCGATCGCCTCAATGCTTGGCTCGACTCTGAGCCATTTCGCCCGATTCGAGAGAAATTACTCGAACAACTCATGCCTTCTCAGGAAATCCGGCTGATCATTCAAACCGATAATCCTTGGTTACGACGACTCCCCTGGCATCTGTGGAATTTTTGCGATCGCTATCCCAAAGCCGAGATTGCCCTAAGTCCACTTAGCTTCCGCCCCTACATACCCATCCCCTCCTCACACTCCAAAGTCAGAATCTTAGCGATTCTCGGTAATAGTAAAGGAATTGATATTCAAGCCGATCGCCTCTTGCTCGAACAGTTACCCAACGCCGAAGTTCGATTTTTAGTAGAGCCACAACGTCAAGAACTCAATGACGAGCTTTGGACACAGGACTGGGATATTCTTTTCTTTGCAGGTCATAGTTCCAGCCACGAAAATGGCGAAACAGGTCGGATATATCTTAATCAAACAGATAGTTTAACCATTGACCAATTAAGATTTGCCGTTAAAAAAGCCGTAGAAAAAGGTTTAAAAATCGCAATTTTCAACTCTTGTGATGGCTTAGGATTAGCGCAAAATTTAGTAGATTTACAAATTCCACAAACTGTGGTAATGAGGGAGCCTGTACCTGATCGCGTCTCCCAAGAATTTTTAAAGTACTTTTTAGACACCTTTTCCCAAGGTGAATCGTTTTATCTCGCCGTGCGAGAAGCTAGAGAACGATTGCAAGGATTGGAAGATCGATTTCCTTGTGCAACTTGGTTACCCATGATTTTCCAAAATCCTGCCGTCGTGCCACCAACTTGGGAAGAGTTGTACCAGGGTTTCATCCCACCTTCACCTCCACCTCCACCTCCACCGCAGCCGATTCCTAACCGACTTCGTACTATCTTGCTTCTCAGTGTAGGCATTACATTTTTATTGCTAGGAATTCGACATATGGGATTCCTACAACCACTAGAGTTGCGGGCGTTCGACGAGATGATGCGACACCGACCCGCCGAACCCCCAGATTCGCGTCTTTTGGTCGTCACCGTCACGGAAGACGATATTAAAGCTCAGGGAAATGAATTCCGGCGTGGGTCACTCTCCGATCGCACCCTAGCCAAATTGTTAGCGAAACTAGAATCCTATCAACCTAGGGTAATTGGTTTAGATATCTATCGGGATTTCCCTGTAGAAGCCAAGTATCCAGAATTAGCCAAATATCTTAGAGAAAGCCATCGCTTCATTGGCGTATGCCAAGCCAGTACAGACCGTAACGACTCAGCGATTGAACCACCGCCAGAAGTTCCACAGGCGAACCTGGGCTTAAGTGATGTTGCGATCGATTCAGGTGGCATTGTCCGTCGTCATCTGTTGGCGATGACCCCGTCTCCTGCCTCTCCTTGTACTCCCCAGTACACCCTCAGTACTCAGGTCGCATTGCGCTACCTGGAGGCACAAGGTATCTCACGTCAAGTAACCCCAGATGGGTTGTTAAAACTGGGCAAAGTCGTTTTTAAGCCTTTAGAATCTCACAGCAGTGGCTACCAAGGCGCTGATACTTGGGGTCATCAAGTGCTGCTCAATTATCGCTTCTACCGCTCTCCTGAGGATTTTGCCGGACAAGTCAGCGTCCAGCAAGTTCTCAAGGGTCAGATCAATCCTAATGCGGTTAAGGACCGGGTGGTTTTCATCGGTGTTACAGCGCCTAGCGCGAAGGACTTTTTTCCCACACCCTACGCTCAAACAATTCCAGGGGTCGTCGTTCATGCCCAGCAAGTCAGTCAGATTCTCAGCGCGGTTTTGGATGGACGCCCTCTGTTGCGGGTTTGGCCTGGGTGGGGTGAAGCCCTGTGGATTTGGGGATGGTCGCTAGCTGGCGGTCTGATCGGCTGGCACTTTCTCAGAGGGTCGCGCTGGGTGGTTGTTGTGGGTGCGATCGCCATCTTGTACGGACTTAGTTTTGTGCTATTTATCCAGGGAACTTGGGTACCGCTTGTCCCAGCCGTCTTGGTTTTGGTCTTCACCAGTGGCAGCGTTTTTGCTTACATCACCTGGCAATCTCGACATTCAACCTTCACACCTTAGCTGTTGAATCATGATTTACCAAAAGCTTTCCCAACTCCCAAAAATTTTAGCGATTAGTTTAACTGTTGTCAGTGCGTATGGCAGCCTTCCCGTAGCGAGTTTGGCAACACCCATACCCGCCCAATCTACCCTATCCCCCATCACCGCCAAGCCTGCTGTAGCAACTCACCCCTCCTTGCTCCGGTTAAAACTCGCCCAGACTCTAGGACAACTAGCCAGTCGTAGTGCTGCTAATACCTTCAAAACCCCACCACTACTCAAAGACCGAGGCGCACCCGCACCCGGTAAACGAGTTGGTGGCGGAAGTCGGGGTGCTTGCCCCGTCGCCAGCAAGAGTCTCACCGCTTTGGTGCCGATTATTCCATCCTCCCCTACTACTCGTGGCGACTCAGTCTTGGGCTTAACAGTTGCCGCCCATCCTACCTTGTGGTTTTATTTTCCCTATGCCCTCACGTCTACACGCCCGGTTGAGTTCATTCTCAAAGATGATCAGGACAACCTCATCTACCAAACCCAGTTATCCGAGTCGGGAGCTACGCCTGGAGTCGTTGGATTCAAGCTTCCTAACACAGTACCCGCGCTTGAGGTGGATAAGCGCTATAAGTGGTACTTCACCATTTATTGCGATGCACAAGAGCGTAGCGATTTCAGATCGGTTGAGGGCTGGGTGCAACGGGTTGCCCTGAACCCATCACTAAATCGGGATTTAGAGCAAACCAAACTCCAACAGAAGTTTCTGCGCTATAGCGAAGTAGGGGTTTGGTACGAAGCTGTAAC
>NZ_DATNPA010000255.1:0-3886 GCF_036703385.1 Allocoleopsis sp.
GATGGTGGCTGGAATTTCTCTAGGCTATCTTATAACCACTAGCCCAGTGGTTGCACAAATTACCTTGGATGGTACTGTGCCCACGAATATTACGCGATCGGGTAATGTGTGGGAAATTACAGGAGGCGCACAAGCGGGAAGCAACCTCTTCCACAGTTTTTCACAGTTCTCTGTTCCTACAGGCAATGCTGCTTACTTCAACAATGCACCGTTAATTGAGAATATCTTCAGCCGTGTAACTGGGAGTTCAGCGTCAGAGATTGATGGTTTAAGTCGAGCCAATGGCACAGCGAATCTATTTCTCCTCAATCCTAATGGGATTCTCTTTGGCTCAAATGCCCGCTTAGATATTGGGGGTTCCTTTACTGCCAGTACCAGCGATCGCATCGTTTTTGCTGATGGCACTCAGTTCAAGGTAACTGACACGGCATCTCAACCCCTGCTAACAATCAGTACACCGCTTGGTGTGCAACATGGAATACAGGCCTCTGGAGCAATTAATAATGCTGGAAATTTGGCTGTGAAACCCAATGCAAATATCACGCTATTTGGCACAACTGTTACCAGTACTGGGCAATTGGTAGCACCCGGAGGGACAGTACAAGTATTGGGCGATCGCATCGCTTTATTAGACAATGCTCTAATTGATGTTTCAGCTCCAGGCGGTGGCGGTACGGTATTAATTGGGGGAGATTATCAGGGGAAAGGTACAGTTCCGAATGCATCGCGTAGCTTTGTAGGTCAAGATGTAACGATTAATGCGGATGCTCTGGGTAGTGGCAATGGTGGGAGAGTAATTGTTTGGTCTGATGAGAGTACCCGATTCTACGGCGAAATCAGTGCCCGTGGTGGTACTCAATCGGGGAATGGTGGATTTGTTGAAGTATCGGGTAAGAGCTTTCTTGACTATGCTGGCGTAGCGGACTTATCTGCGATTCAAGGTCAAATTGGAACTTTGCTTTTAGACCCTACTAATATCACAGTGGTTGCAGGTGCCAATAATCCAGCTGAACTTGCGGCGAACGATCAGTTTGCCGATCCAGGTGTCAACAACACGATCACCAATGGTACCCTCAACGCTGCACCCGCCAATGTGATTCTCCAAGCCACTAACAACATTACCTTCAATGCACCTGTCAATATCTTGACTCCAGGCTCGTTTCAGATCAAGCAGAAGTCAGTACCTTTTCTATTGGAGGAAATGCGGGCAATCTCAATATCCGAACGGGGCAATTGCAGGTTCGGGATGGAGCAGAAATCACTACCGCATCTGAGTCGGGGAATGCTGGCAACTTGAGTGTGCAAGCTACAGAGTTTGTAAATTTGGATCGGGGTTCTCTTCTGAGTTTATCTACAATGACGGGATCGGGGGGGACGATTGCGATCAATACCCGAAACCTAACCTTGCAAAACGGAGGAAAAATTGATACGGGCACCATTGATCGCGGAAGTGCCGGAAGCATCGCTATAAACAGCTCCGACTCGGTAACCGTAGCAGGCACTAGAAGTATTATATCTGCTGCTTCATTTGGTTCGGGAACTGGAGGCAGCCTCTCAATAAACACGGGTACGCTTACTATTCGTAATGGAGGTAGCGTAATAACCAGTACTGCGGGTCAAGGAAATGCCGGAAATCTCATTGTAAAAGCAGCAAACTCCGTCAATGTAACTGATAGCGGTCTCTTATCAACAGGGACTCTCGGCACGGGTGCGGGAGGCAACCTCTCCATAGAAACAAAAACTTTAAATATCCAAAATTCAGGCAAAGTTTTTAGTAGTAGCCTTGATGCGAGTACCTTTGACTTCAGCTTTCTTGACCCCAATATCTATTCACCGGAGTCGATTGAACTTATTCGTAATAGCGTCAACGCCGCAGCACAAGGAAATTTTACTCAAGGCAATTCAGGAAACTTAACTGTAACTGCTACAGATTCAGTGAATGTGGCAACTAACGGGCTTCTTTCTACACAAGCTTATGGTCAAGCCTCTGCGGGTAATCTTATTGTAACAACTGGACAATTAACGCTCCAAGATGCTGGAACTATTTCAGCAACGAGTTTCGGTGACGGATTTGGTGGGAATATTCAGTTACAAGCAAACTCCCTCTCTCTAACAAACGATGGACTCATCAGTAGTCGCAGCCAAGGTGCCAACAGAGCTGGCAATATCTCGATTAATGTCCGTGATGATTTGCAATCGAGCCGGGGAGATATTTTGGCGACTTCTGTTCAGTCTGGTGGTGGTGATATCAATATCACTGCTGGCGATCGCACTGCTCCCATTATCCCTACTGCACCTGCCAAACCCGAACTTGTAGAAGCGCAAGGTTGGGTTTACGGTGCTAAGGGCGAGGTAATTCTTACCGCTTCAGCATCGACAGTAACACCCCAAACTCCCTTTCTCGCTCCCCCTAGCTGCGAGGGCGATACCTACGGCGAACCAGAACCACTACAGAGAAAGCATTCACGTAGCGTCTCGAACAGAGGCAAGCATCACTCAAATTTGCTGGTTAGAAATAAGGGCAATCAATAACCTATCTACGGAGACAATCGATTAAGCCATTTCTCTTCCTATTTGTGGATTCTGGTGCATCTTCTTTTTAGATATGTTGCATCTATAAGCATTCAGAAGATTCATAGGAAAATTATGGGTGAGATTAAAAACAAAACAGCAAACGAAGCTAAGACAACCGATAGAACAATTAGGCTTTCGGATATACCTATTGAAGATAATGGCGAACCAATAATTTCCGATTTACCCCAGGAAATTACCGAATCTTATGGAACCGGTGTTTCCTTAGAGCCCGGTCTAGAAATCGGCGGACGAACGATGCACGACCGGATGGACGAATATACAGCAACAGGCCCTGAACTAACGGGGGGTGATGTGGATGCTCGTTGGGATCAGGCTCATTTGGTGGGTGATGAGGCTGTAGGGGGAACAGTTGCGACTCCCGATCAAAATATTGTTGAAGAACTAGGAGCGGCTGTCGGCATCGAGTATGACGATCAGGTATTTCTCCGGACTAACGATATTTTGGAAGAGCGTGATGATAAAAGATGGGATTTAGACCCCATGTCTTCCGAAGATTATCAAGAGCGTCGGGAATAACCTCCTTTCTGTAGAGAGACTCAGATGATACACAGCCAAAAACCTATTATGCCGGAAGACCTATCCATGACATTTCACTTTGTCAATGGACAAAGCCGGACTTTCGATATTTCCTCTCCTGTGGAGCCTGACATCACTCGTTCTGACAACCGTCAGGTGATACGGCGCTTTCTCAAAGAAAACTGGTGGGTCATTCAGACAGCAGAGCGGACAGTTTTTATCAATGCAGCCAATGTCTTAATGGTTGAAGTGAACCCTCCCATGCCAACCTTAGAAGGGGAAGGAATCCTTCATACAGAGCTTACCACTCACAATCGATCAAGAGATTTTTAGCGATCAGCTTCTCTGCGAGACGCTACGCGAACGCTGGTGCCCCTTGGGCGATCGCTCTCTTAAGCTGCTCCATATCTAGTTTGTACTTTCGTTAGTATTAAAACTCTTGTGGGATGGGCATCTTGCCCGTCCTCCTCTCTTTCGTTTCTTTAGGTGCCGCTTGGTGAGGATGTCAAAAGTGTCTGTGGCGTCCAGGTTGGACCCTCGCAACGCGGCCCAGAAGGCGTCCAGAGCAGTTGATCTAAACACATCCGTCGTGCTTCCATGTTTGTATCCCAAGCATGGTAAACAATAGACTTATCCTTAATATAAACTGTGTGAAACAATAAAGAACAATCAAAGATTTTTACAGCTAGTAATGACAAGCCCTTTAGCAAGAATCGAATCACATCCCCAAGAAGCCAAACGACTAATCGGTATTGATTATGAGCCTTTTTTAGCA